>DASWKR010000001.1 GCA_036396535.1 Acidimicrobiia bacterium
GCGGCGCTCGTGACTGAGCCGCTCGTCGAGCTCGATCGCTCGGGCCTCCTCGAAGAGGTCGATCACCGCATGCGAGTCCGACCCGACCGAGAGCGGCGACCCGGCGGCGGCGAGCGCCGCGGCGGGGCCGACACCGTCGCCCAGTGCCCGCTCTGTCGTCGGGCACATGCACACCCCTGTGCCCGTGCCGCCGAGGAGCCCGACGTCGCCTCCCGTGACGTGCGTCGCGTGGATCGCGGTCGACCGCCGGCCGAGGGCGCCTCCCTCGGCGAGCAGCTCAATCGGAGTCCTGCCGGTGGCGGCGAGCGCAGCCTCGTTCTCTGCCCGCTGCTCCGAGACATGGAAGTGGAGTGGTGCTCGGCGTGACGTCGCCCACTCGGCGACCCTGGCGAGCCCCGCCTCGTCCACGGCTCGCACGCTGTGGATCGCGGCGCCCACCTTCACGCGATCTGACCCTGCATGGAGAGACACCCGCTCCTCCCAGGCGTCGACCGAACCGTCCGAGAAGCGTTGCTGGATCTCGTCGGCCTCGACACCCCATCCGCCCCGCAGGTAGCACGCGTCGAGCAGCGTGAGCCGGATCCCGGCTGTATCGGCGGCAGCACGCAGGGCGTCGGCCATGGCGTTCGGCTCGGCGTAGCGCGCACCTCGAGGACCATGGTGGAGGTAGTGGAACTCACCGACGGCGGTGATACCCGAGAGCGCCATCTCGCAGTACACGGCAGTGGCCAGATCCCGGTACGAGTCGGGATCGAGCCGAGACGCCACCGCGTACATCGCGGCGCGCCATCCCCAGAAGTCGGCGCCCCTGCGCTCGACCCACCCTCGCATTGCCCTGTGGAAGGCGTGGCTGTGCGCGTTCACGAGGCCGGGGATGGTCAGGCCGCCCAGCCGGCGAGCGCCATCGGGGGGCGGTACCTGTCCGGCGACCCCGGTGATCGAGCCGCCTTCGACGGTGATCGCCACGTCGGCGACGACGGCGCCACCGACGATCGCACGTTCGGCGTGCCACGTGGCCGGGTTCATACTGCCGACGCTAACCGGTGGTCGTGGCGCGGCGACGGCGATTGGCCGATGTGAGTCCGGCACCTACCCTCTCCTCCCATGCCCGGCGACGCTGTGCTCGTAGGTGTCGGTGAGATGGGTGGGATCTTCGCCAAAGCGCTGCTGCGTGCCGGGGCGTCCGTCCACCCGGTCCTGCGCGACACGGACAGGGCGGTGGCGTCTCAGCGGGTGCCGGAGCCGGAGCTGGTCCTCGTCACCGTCGCCGAAGCCGACCTCCACCCGGCCTTGCGGAGCCTCCCGCCTGAGTGGCGCACCCGCACCGGGCTGCTCCAGAACGAGCTGCTCCCGCGCGATTGGACTGCATCCCACATCGTCGATCCGACGGTCGCCGTCGTCTGGTTCGAGAAGAAGAAGGGCCAGGACGTCCGAGTGATCACGTCGAGCCCGATCGGCGGCCCTGCCGCCCAGCTTCTCGTCGATGCCCTCGCCACCTGCAGCATCCCGGCGCACGTCGTGTCGACCGACGAGGAGCTGCTCTTCGCCCTCGTCGAGAAGAACTGTTACATCCTCACCGCCAACATCGCAGGGCTGGAGACGGGCGGCTCGGTCGGCGAGCTGTGGGCAGTCCATGAAGTGCTCGCCACCGCCGTCTTCGACGAGATCGTTACGATCCAGGAGCACCTCACAGGCGAGAAGTTCGACCGTGACCGGCTCTTGGCGGGCATGGTGGCCGCCTTCGAGGCCGACCCCGGACACGGCGCAACCGGAAGGAGCGCTCCGTCGCGGCTCGAGCGAGCGCTGAGCCATGCGACCGATCGAGGCGTGCAGGTCCCGACGCTGCGCGAGATCGGGCAAGCGCACGGCGTCACCCGATAGGGTAGGCCCGGCCGACCGAACGGAGGAGTGTGCACGTCCTCGTCGCAACCGACGGCCGCCTCACGGCCGAGCAGGTCTCGGCTTTCGTCGTTCCGCTCACAGCGGGTGGTGGGACCGTGACGGTGCTCACAGTCGTCGAGGTGCCTCACAGCTTCCTCGCCGAGATGCGGGCGCAGTACGGCGAGCAGGGTCCCCCTGAGGTCGTCGGCGACAACGAGTACGTCGGGGTGTCGCACGGCGGCAAGGCGCCGTTCGGATGGCCCGGGGACCTGGCGATGATCGATCGCTACCGGGAGGACAAGAAGGCGCAGCGCTGCATGCCCCTCGTCGATGCGCTGCGTTCCTCCGGCGTCAGCGCCGACT
Organism: Acidimicrobiia bacterium; assembly: GCA_036396535.1. NCBI lineage: Bacteria > Bacillati > Actinomycetota > Acidimicrobiia > Acidimicrobiia bacterium. The sequence goes on from DASWKR010000001.1 coordinate 2,245, forward strand.
CCAAGGTGCTCGAGTCCGAGCAGACGGCCCGGGCGATCCTCGACGAGATCGAGGAGTCGGGCTGCGACCTCGTCGTCATCGGGTCGCACGGGCAGGGCTTCTTCGAGGGATTGCTCGGGTCGACGGGGACCAAGATCGCCAGGCAAGCTCCGTGCGGCGTCCTGCTCGTACGCAACCGCGACAGCTGAGCGTCTCAGCGCCGCAGGTACTGCTCCCATTGCGGGTCGACGGACGGCCCGGTCGAAACGACCACCCACGAGTCGCGGCGTGGTGCGATCGGCCGGCGGATGAGCGTCAGGCCCGCCTCGCCGGGTGTGCGACCACCCTTGCGGGAGTTGCAGCGGCGACAGCTCGCGACCACGTTCTCCCACGTGTGCCCACCGCCCTGCGATTTCGGCACGACGTGGTCGAGGTTCTCGGCCGGCTTGCCGCAATACTGGCAGCGATGCGTGTCGCGGATGAAGACCGCCTTTCGGTTGAGCGGGACCCTCCGCGAGAACGGCACCCGGACGAAACGGTTGAGGCGGATCACCGAAGGCGAGAGCATCTCGATCGACTCAGAACGCCAGGTAGCACCGTTCGTGGCGAGCACCTCGGCGCGTTCGTGGAGGACGAGGACGACGGCGCGACGAACCGATACCACTGAGAGCGGCTCGTTGGTGGCGTTCAACACGAGAGCCCGCGCCATGGGCGGCAGCGTACCAGGGGGTATGCGCACCAGTCCCGCGCCGTCGCCTCTGAATCCGCGGCCATTGCGGTGCGCCGGCCCATAATCAGCGACGATGCTCCGGCTGATCACCGTTGCGGAGGAACGCGTCCTGGTCGACGAGGTCGAGATGGCCGCATTGCCGCCCCGTGTCCCGGAGGGCGGGTGGTTCTGGCTGGACGTGACGGCAGCCACCGAATCCGAGGTGCGGGCGATCGCCAACACCCTCCGGCTCGAGCCGTTCGCCATCGACGACGTGCTCAGCCCGAACGAGTTCCCCCTCGTCGACGATCTCGAGGACCAGCTGTTCGTGGTGACGCATACTCTCGGGGTGAGCGGCGAGCGGCTGGAGACGCTCGAGCTCGATGTCTTCCTCAGCCGCTCATTCGTGGTCACGTTCCACCGCGTCGAGATCCCCGGTATCGAGTGGACGCTCGAACGCCTGCTCGATTCGACTGCAGCCCCGCCGCAGGGACCGGACGCCGTCCTCGCGGTGCTCCTCGACATCTCCGCCAGGCGGGTCCAACAGCTCGTCGACGCCCTCGATACCGAGATGGAGCGCCTCGAGGAGCTGGCGATCGGCGGTCATCCGGACGTCGTCGGGGGCGTGCAGGCGCTGCGCCGCGACGTCATCGTGCTCCGCAGGGTGCTCGCTCCGGAGCGCGACATGGTGCGAGCGTTGAGCCGCATTCGCAGCCACCTCGGCCCGAGGGAGCGGCGCAGGATCGAGAGCGCCCACGACGACTACAGCCGCATCGTCGAGTCACTCGACGCCGCCAGGTCGCTCCTGGGCACGCTCCTCGAGACGTACCGGAGCACCGTCTCGGAGCGGATGAACGAGGTCATGAAAGTCCTGACGGTCTTCTCGGCGATCGTGCTGCCACTGTCGCTCATCGCAGGCATCTACGGGATGAACTTCGCCACGATGCCCGAGCTCCAGTGGCGCTGGGCGTACTTCGTGCTCCTCGGTCTCATGGCGATCGTCGCGGCAGGCCTGTGGGTCTACTTCGCCCGCCGCGGCTTCGTAGGGGGTCCGAAGGTCCCGAGGGTCGACAGGGCGATCGGCAAGGGCCTGGCAGGCTTCGTCCAACTGACCACCTCACCCATCAGAGCCGTGGTCCGCCCCTTCATGGACGACCACCACCGCTGACCGGGCGCGCAGCGGCCCCGAGGAATCCCCGGGGCCGCCGGCATGGCGTGGTGGCAACTGTCAGGGAGCGAGCACCACCGGGTACTTCCTCACGTCGATCCGGGAGCCGTCCTTTGCCGAGAACGCCCACACCTTGAGCGTCCCGCGCTGGCGCTCGGCGACGTCGTACTGGATCGTGAAGTCGAAGGTGCCCCAGCCGACACCGTTGTCCGACATGGCGATGCCCTTCTCGATGAGGTCGCCGTCGCCGTCACGGAGGGCGTAGTTGAAGGTTGCCTCGAAGACGGCGGCGTCTCCGCTGACCCTGACCCGGTCGTTCGTCCGGCCCCCGTAGACGGGTGTCTCGACCGAGATGGCTGCCACGAAGTCGAGGTAGTCGTCCCTCGTGACGACCCTCTTCAGTTCGCCGTCCGATGTCTGGACCCTGATGCGGTGGTCACCCTGGAAGAACACGACCCGGTCGACGGTCGGGTAGCGGGTCAACGTGAACACCACCTGGGCGACGCGCAAGGCGGCTGCGGCAGAGTCGTCGTTGCCTGCGAACTTCCTGTTGAAGTGGACCTTGGCCTTGCCGTCCGAGATCGTCAGCCCGCGCAACCTGGTGCCGTCCGGGATCTGTGTCGAGATCGCCGGATCCGCTCCTGCCTCGGACGCCTTGGGGCCGTCGAGCAGCTCCTCGAGTGAGGCGGTGCCGACTGCCACGGTGGCCGGGACCCTGCGCTGGACGGGAACCAGGAAAGGCCCTGTCCGGCCGTCATGGCCGGCCTCGTCGATCCAGAAGTACGGTGCCACGTCGATCTTGGCCGTGGCTTGGCTCGTCGTGCCAAAGGCGGCGGAGGGGATGATGAGCGATGCGGCGAGCACGCCGGTCGCCATCAGGGCTGTCATCGTGCGCTTCATGGCGGTGGTCCTTTCGACGCGCCCGGTCGATCCGGGTCTCTACCCGTATGACGTCGCAGTAGGGCAGTTCAGGTGACGCGGGTCCCGGTAGCCCCCCGCATGTGGAACCCCGTGCACCCGCTGAGCCGGGCACGGCATCCGTGGCGGCGGTAGCTTTGCCGGAGCACACCCAGGAGAGGACGGGACCGATGGTGACGTACGCCGAGAGCATCGACATCCTCGAAGACGAGCTCATGACACTGCTGGACATCTTCAAGGGCCTGACCGCCGAGGAGTGGCAGATGGAGACGAAGCTCGTGCCGCTCGACGCGGCACAGCGGCATTGGACGGTCTTCGAGCTCGCCGGACACTTCGACATCTCGATAGGTCTCACGCGCATGCTGATCGCCGACCCGAAGGATGGTCAGGTCGGGCGCGACCGGGTGAGCTTCTTCATCTTCCCGCGAAGCGAAGTGGCGCCCGTCGTATACGACTACGCCTACACAATGGTCGCCGGCAAGTCCCCGGCGGACATGCCGGCCGTCCTCGAGGAGACGTTCACGAAGACGATCGAGGAGTCGCGATCCGTCGACCCCGGCCTCGTCGGGTCCGGCTACTACGCCTTGATGGAGGTCGGCGAATTCGTTCCCAGCCGCGTTGTCGAGGCCGTGGTCCATGGCTTCGACTTGACCGATGCCCTCGGCCGGGAGGCGGTGCCCTCCCCGGCGGCCGTCTCGGTAGCAGCCGAGATCCTCGACGAGTTGCTGGCGCGCCGAACCGTGGGCGGCCGGCCGGCCGACCTATCCGACGACCTGGCATGGGTACGAGCTGCATCCGGCCGGGCCCCTCACGATGATCCGAGGCTGCCGCTCATCGGGTGAGACGAGGGTGCTCGCCGCGACCGTGCCACCTGCTCGGCCGCCGCGGCAACTCGCCCGGGTCGACGGCGCGGCCGGCTCGTGGTATCAAGCGCCTCGTGACACCAGCCGCGTCGGCCCCCGCAGGTGAGCGTTGACCGCCGTCTCGGTGATGTCGTTCAACATCGCGATCGGAGGCGACGTCGTCGATCTCCGCAAGGTGGCTGATGCGATCGAGGCGGCCGGGGCCGACGTCGTCGGCATCCAGGAGGCCTGCGGAAACCTCCCAGCCGTCGCAACGATGCTCGGCTGGCCAAACTACGACGAGCCGCGCCAGATCCTCTCGCGGTACCCGCTGGCGGCCACCGAGGGAGACACGGCGTTCGTCCTCGTCGAGCCGGAACGAGCCTTTGCCGTCGCCAACGTCCACCTGCCGGCAAACCCGTACGGTCCATACGTGCTCAGGGACGGCGCCTCGATCGACGAAGTCGAGGCCATGGAGCGAACGACCCGCCTCGCCGACCTGGAACGACGCATCCCTGCCTGGACGAGCATCATGGGCCTCCCGATGCCGCTCATCGTGACGGGCGATTTCAACGCCCCGAGCCACGTCGACTGGGGCAGCGACAAGGGCGAACCGTCCTTGTCGAACACCACTGCCGCCACCTCGACCGTCCGCTCCGAGATCGTGAGTAACGCCACGCACCGAGTCTGGCGCAGACGCGGTCCTCTTTGCTCTGGCGGGCTCAGGACTGCGCCGCGGCCCCTGTGAGCACCGAGTCGAGGGCGGCAAGTGTCGCTGTGAAAGCGGGGACCCCGCCTGCGACCGCATCGACCTCGCAGTCGTATCGGGTGCGCCATCCCTGGGTCTGCCAGAACGACAGCTGCACCTGTGGCTGTGGCGCTCCCCTCGCCAGCGCCAGACGGCACGTCGTCTGGGTCGGCTGGAGGTCGCGCTCGAGCGCCCGCATGTCGGTCGCCGCCACCGCACCGACGAGATCCGCCAGTACCTCGCCATCGATCGAACCCACGACCTGCTCGTCGATTGGGCGACCACGGTCCCGCATCGTGTAACCGCCGTTGGCCCGGATCTCGATCTCCAGCTGGCGCGACGGGACGGCGATGGCGACGATCGGGTCCTCGGGCAGCAGGCCGAGCGACGGGTTGGCGCCGAACCGCGTCCGATCGGCCTTCGACCATGCCCACACTTCCCCGGCCATGGTCGTGATCCACAGCGTTTCGTCGTCGACCGCGTAATCGACTCCGTCGGACAGCGCCTGCCCGACATCCGAAACGATCTGGCTCGCCTTCGGCTGCGGCCGGAGGTCGTCGAGCGGGCAGAGGTCGACCGTTCGCTGCTGCGGGGCCCACAGGCCCGTCGCCGTCCTGGCGAGCGGGCCAGTCGAGCGAACGCAGGATGCGTCGACGACGATGGCTCCTCCTTCGTCGACGACGAGCTCGGCATAGAAGCGGGGCTGCAGCTCGTTGCCCCCCGAGTCGAAGCGATCCTCGAGCTTCCAGCGGATCCCGGTGAGAGGGAGGTCTGCGACCTCGGCCCGGCGCAGATGCATCACCGCGCCATCGGCGGCGATGGCCAACTCGTCGTCGCTCCCCTCGATCGTGTCGAATCGCTCCCACACGTCGTGGAAGAGCTGCTGGGCGAGATCGGGACACTCCTCGACGGTCCACCGCCGGTTGCGACGCACGCTGAGCCACCCATCTTCGACGGTGTACTGGGCGGCGCTCACGTTGCATCCGTCGCTCACCTCGACGGTTCCGTTGCGAAGGAAGCGCAACGAAGGTCCGTCGCGATGGCTGTCCGGGAGCGTGATCTCACCGTCCGGGGTCTCGAAGCGCTCAACGAGCCACAGGTCGCGAACGAGGTCCTCGAACACGAAGTCCCCCGTGCCCGAGCGTTCCGAGGCGTGGCCCGACACAGAGCTGCAGGCGACCGCCAGCACGGCCAACGCAGCAAGCGCTCTCCGCATGGCCCCCACCGTACTCGGCGACTCCGACGCAGAGCAGCCCCATCGCCTCGCGTCCACGTCGAGACCGCCGTGACCCGACGACCCGAGGGAGGCGCATCAGACCGACGTGCGCTGCAGCGCCAGGTCACCTCGCTCGGGAGTTGCGTCACCCGGCGACGTCACAGAGTCGATCGGCAGAGTGAGCTCGAACACGGTCTCGCCGGCCGGGCGCCGGTAGTCGACGTCTCCACCCATGAGGCGCGCCAGCTTGCGCGAGACCGTGAGCCCCAACCCGACGGAGGCGGTCATGCCTTCGTGAGTGTGCGCGCTGTGGTATGGCTCGAAGATGTGCGTCATCTGATCGGCGGTGACGCCGACGCCGTCGTCGGCGACGGCGATGCTCCCACGCCGCTCGGTGGCAGCTACGCGGATCTCGATCGTGTCGCCGCCGTACCTCAGGGCGTTCGTGACCAGGTTCCTGACGATCTGGCGCACCCTCGCCGGGTCGCCCCGTGCATGTGCGGGCCCGCCCGTCACGACGATCCGAGAGACGCGATCGACATGCTGCAGGGACTCGAGCACGTGGCGCGCCTGGGCGACGAGGTCGACGGGCACGTCGGCGACCGTGAGGCTGTCCGTGTCGATCTTGGCGGCGATGAGGAGGTCCTCGATCATCTGCGACAGGTCGTGGCTCTGCTCGGCGATGGCGCTGATCATCTGCTCGCGCTCGCCGGGAGTGAGGCTGGTCTCATCCTTGAGGAGCTCGGCGTAGCCGACCACCGCGGTGAGCGGCGTCCGCAGCTCGTGTGAGACGGAGGCGATGAACTCGTCCTTGGAGGCGAGCAGCTCGACGAGGCGGCGCTCGGCCCTCTCCTGTTGGGTGATGTCGATGACATGCGCCACGGCGTACAGCGGCAAACCGGAAGTTCCCTTCACGGCAGACGTCGTGACCAGCCCGTATGCCGTCGAACCGTCGCGGCGCTCATAGCGCAGCTTGGAGCGCATGGACGGCACCTCCCCCGAGACGACGCGGGAGAACCGCTCGGCGCTGGCGACCCTGTCGTCCGGGTGGGTGACATCGGAGATCGTCATCTGGATCAGCTCGCTCTCGGAGTAGCCGAGCATCTCGCAGCCGGCCGGGTTGACCCTCAGGAAGCGCCCGTCCTCGACCCCGATGAAGGCCACCCCTGCCGCGGTCGCCTCGAACGCCCTCCGGAATCGCTCCGAGCTGGCGGCCAGCTGGCGCTCCTGGCGCCGGGCACTCGTGAAGTCGCGAGTGACCACGAGGACGTCGTCGCTTCCAGCAACCGGGACGAACCGAGCCTCCCACAGCTCGTGCCCGGTCCATCGCGGGAACTCGAACGAGTACTCCACGGCTTCACCGGTCGCCTCGACCCGGCGAATGGCCTCGAGCACCTTCTGGGCCGCATCGGGAGGGAGGACATCTGTGACCGACCGGCCGACGACATCGACCGCATCGAGGCCGACCTGCGACGACTCCTTGGCTGCCAGGCACGTGCCACTCCGGTCGAGTCGAAAGACGAGGTCCGGCATCGCATCGACGACGGCGCGGATCTCGTGCTCGCGGATCCGCAGCCGCTCCACGGTCTTTGCGTGCATGGCGGCTTCCGCGACGGCATCGCTCCAGCGGCGCAAGGAGAAGGCCACGAGCAGGAGGACGAGGATCATGGACACCACTGCCCACTCGTCGAGCTCCCACGCCTCGTGATCTGCAGCGAAGCCGACGAACCGCTCGAACACGTCGAAACGACGCGCCACCAGCCAGGCGCCGACCGCCAGCACGAGGAGGAGGATCACGTCCCGTGTGGCGCCGGCCGTTCCCCACTGGTGTCGACCGTGCTTCACCACGGAGACATCGGCATCGCGGCGACTCCGCTTGAGATCGCCCGGCAAGCGGCGCCCCCGGAACGCCGGTGTATCAAAGTCGTCACGGGCTCCCTCCGCTTCGTAGATTTACGGGCAACGCCGCGAGAAGGAGTGGTGCGTGAGCGAGATCGTGCAGCTCGAGATCCGAGGTGTCGGTGGCGCCACCGCGCAGGAGATCCTCGGTGGCCCGGTCACCCAGACGGCCGGCGACCGCATCGCAGGCTTCTTTGCACCCAACGTTCCCCCAGCCCACGGGAGACAGGTCGAGGCATACGAGTGGGGCAAGCTGACCTCCGGGACATGGACCTCGTCCGTGTGGTGGATCCTCCTGCCGTTCACGTTGCTCAACGTGTCCGGTTGGATGTTCCGCCCGAGCGAAGTCGAGCGATCGCGCACCGACGAGCCGACCCGGTCGAGCGTCTGGTACGGCCGGTTGCTCGTCGTGGGCGCAGGGCTCGCCATGACGGCGGTCTACGTCGTGTGGCTGGTGACGCTGGCGACGGAGATCGTCGTCTTCGGCTGCGCATCGACCCCCGAGTGCGCCGACCGCTGGTACATGGCGCCCATCTCCTGGTTCGGCGGGAATCCCGTGTGGCATGTCGCAGTCGGGACCGGCATCGCCGCGGCGCTCATCCTCGGGCTCTTCACCTTCATCCTCAGGACACAAGACCAGCTCGAGGGCTTCGAGACGGACGGCAGCCGTCGCCGCATCGGCGTCGCCGACGGGCGACGCCGCGACACGAGCAGGCTTCGTCGCAACACCCCCCTCGAGAACCAGGGCTTCTGGTACAAGTGGGAGGAGCACCGACGCCTGTTCCGGTGGCACCTCGGCCTCACGCTCCTGCTCCTCGGAGCCGGCGCCGGGCACGCCATCGCCCGAGTCGGGTGGCAGTCTCCACCGGCCAATGCCTGGCTCGGCGTCGCCGCCATCGCCGCCGTCGTCGTCGGGTTCGTGTGGTTGTTGAGCGGCCCCGAGCGCTTCCGTGAGCCCGCCGCGGCCGGCGATCCCGGATCGGAGCAGGAGACTGGCAAGCGCATCGGCTGGACGCTGTCGCACGTCGGGCTCGCCGCGGCGGGATGCGCCGTCGCCTGGGCGGTCACCCAGTCGATGGAGTCCTCCTCGGCCGGGAGATTCGCGTTCCTCGATGCCGTCAGGGCGCTTTCCGGCGTGCTGTACGTGGTCGCGATCGCCATGCTCGCCGTACTCGTCAGGCGCCGGATACGCGGCGAGCAACCCGACTCGGAAGGGATGCTCTGGCTCCTGCCGGGGGTGTCGGCAGCACTTGCGATCATCGTTGCGGGCGCCGGTTTCGTCGCCATCGCCCACCTCGTCGGCCGAGCCCTCGTCGGGGCGGACTGGGTGAACGACAACGGGTTCGACATCGTGCTCATCGACATCCTGGCGGTGTCCGTCGCCGCCGCCGTCGGCTACTCGGTGGTGTCGTACCTGCGGACCCCGAGACCGAGGGACGCCGTCCGGACCGACTATTTCCCACAGCGGAGCGACGGCGAGCTGACGGACAGGGAGCGTGACTGGGTCGGCTCGGTAGCGGGCGCCCGCATCACGGCGACGCTGCTCGGCGGCGCCGACAAGTCACTCACGATCCTGGTCGCCGTCATGGCGGTGATGACGGGGGTGCAGTGGTGGACCGGCGACTTCGCGCTCGGGGCCGGCGCCGACGGAGCCTTCGCCGCTCCGCTCTTCGGTATCGACGGCTTGCGCTTCCTCCACTCGGTGTCGGCGACCGTCGTCGTCCTGTACGTCTTCCCGGGGGTCCAGCTCATCCGCGCCAACGCCCGCTCACGCGACAAGCGCCGCCAGCTCGGCAAGGTCTGGGACGTCCTCAGCTTCTGGCCGAGACGATTCCACCCCTTGGCGGCGCCGTGCTACGCCGAGCGGGCCGTTCCCGAGTTCCGCGACCGCATCCGTGCGCACCTCGCGGACGACAAGAAGGTGATCGTCGCCGCCCACTCGCAGGGGACCGTCATCGCCTTCGCGGCGTTGGCACAGATCGGGGCGGAGACCGAGACCCTCGAGATCGCCATCGACGGCGCCAAGTACGACAGCTACCGGGACATGGTCATGAGCCAACAAGCGGCCGGGCCGGACGCCACCGTCGACCCGTCGCAGCAACAGCAGCCGCTCGACGTCCACCCGCTCGGCCGGGTTGGCCTCGTGACGTACGGATCTCCCTTGAGCCGCTTGTACGGGCGGTTCTTCGCCTGGCATTTCGGCGCCAAGGGCACGTTCCAGGAGCTCCGCGACCAGCTCGCCGTGCTGCGCACCACCCAGCAGCGTGCCTGGCGCAGCCTGTGGCGCTCGACGGACTACATCGGGCAGCAGGTCTTCGTTGAGCCCGGCGGCGTGCTCGATCCCGCCGACCCGGACGCCGACATCCGGGTCAACGAAGCCGCCGCTCCGCTCTTCCCATACGACTCGCACAGCAACTACGAACGCGAGCCGCAGCTCCGAGCCACGATCGACCTGTTCGCCGCCGAGATCTGACATCCACGGTCGCGTTGCTAGCGTTGCCGACCATGTTCCGTCGTAAGGTGACCGTCGCCTCGGCTTCGGATGCGCCCGCCTGGCAGGTGTATCGCGGGACCTCGGAAGACGGAGGCGAGATCTTCGCCCGGTTCAACACGGCTCTCGCCAAGGCCGTCGACCGCTCCGACTACCCGATCCAGGTCGGCCTGGCGTTCCGGCTCAACGACCCCGACGAACGCGGGCTGCCGACCTCGGGCGAGATGGACGAGCTGGCGGTCGCCGAAGACCTGATCGTGGAGCGAGCCGGCGAGCGGGCGATCCTCGCCGGAGTGGTCACCGCAGCCTCGATGCGCGAGCTGGTCCTCTATACGACGAGCGACGAGTGGATCGACGGGTTCCGCAGCGACGTCGAGCGGGCCGTGACGACGCACCGCATCGACCTCATGTCACAGCACGATACCGACTGGACCGTCTACCACGCCTTTGTCGGCTGAGCCGTCTCCGAGCGCTACTCGAGGCTGAACGGCGGATACTCGTCCGTCAGGCTGGCGATCCAACCGATGATCCGGGAGTTCCATCGCTGGACTCCGACGACGAACGTGTGCAGTCCCTCGGGCAGCTTCCCGGTGAAGGCGATGATCCAGTACCCGATCCACGTGGCGATGCCGGCGGCCCAGGCGAGTACGCCGACGACGATCAGGTGTGGCAGGGCAGCCACGA
>DASWKR010000002.1 GCA_036396535.1 Acidimicrobiia bacterium
GGGGCGGTCGTTCGACCGCCCCCGGCTCGAAGGTCGGACGCACCACCACCCATGAGCGTCCGACGAGGTTGGCGCCAGCCCTGCTACGTGGCGAGCCCCATTCGCTGGGCCGCCAGCTTGAAGTCGCTCGGATTCGTGGCATACGTCATGGCGTCCTGGAAGCTGATCGCCCCAACCTGGTACAGCTTCAAGATCGACCCGTCGAATGCCTGCATCCCGTAGTACTCGCCCTCGATCATCAGCTCGAGGAGCGTGTGCGTCTTGTCGAGGTCGACGATTCGCTGGTATGCGCGTTCGGTGTTGGCCAGCACCTCGACCGCCGGGATCCTGCCCTTGCCGTCGGCTCTCGGGACGAGCCGCTGGGCGATCACGCCGCGCAGGCTCGAGCCGAGGATGCTTCGCATCTGCGGTTGCTGGCTCGGCTCGAAGAACTCGACGATCCTCGTGACCGTGTCGATGGCGTCGACTGCGTTGATCGTCGTGAGGATGAGCGTCCCGGTCTCCGCGGCGCGGAGGGCGGCCTCCACCGTCTCGCGATCGCGCAGCTCGCCGATGTAGACGACGTCCGGGTCGGCCCGCAGCACCCGGCTCATACCGGAGGCGAAGCTGTCCGTGTCGACCCCGACCTCGCGCTGGCTTACGATCGACATCTTGTCCGGGTGGAGCACTTCGATGGGATCCTCGATCGTGATGATGTTGGCCCGGCGCGTCGAGTTGATCCTGTCGAGGATCGAGCCGAGCGTCGTCGTCTTGCCCGACCCGGCGGGACCGGCAACGACGAGCAGCCCGTGCGACTCGTTGGCGAGTCGGGCGACCTGCTCCGGAAGCCCGAGCTCGTCGAACGACTCCGAGACAGGGGCGACGGCTCGCAGGACGAGGTTGATGGATCCACGTTGCCGGTATGCGTTCACCCTGAAGCGGCCGATGTTCGACCGGCCGTATGCGAAGTCGATCTCCCCTGTGTTCTCGAACTCCACCCTGAAGCGCTCGGGGATTATGTCGAGCAGGATCTCGCTCGTGTTCTCCGGGCGGAGCTTCGGCAGGTTCGACAGGTGGAGGGCGCCGTCGATCCTGTATGCGGGGGGTGACCCGACCTTCAGGTGGAGGTCGGAGCCGCCAACGCTGTGCAGTTTCTGGAGGAGCTCGTCGAGACTCGGAAGCACTTCAGTCAAGGGTGTTCTCCCAGGCGGAATCTTTGGACGGTGACTGAGCGTGGTATCGGCCGCCGCCTGAGGGGACTTAAGAGGGTCAGGTGAGGTGCCAGAACTTGGATACTCGTGCGAGGGCCGCTCGGCCGACCGAGTCCGTCCTGTCGTCGAGCGTCGCGACCGGGGGACCGTTCAGAAACTCGTGAGCGCCTGCCAGACCCCGCACCGTCGCCTCAGCGGACCCTCTGATGGCGTCGAGGTCGTAGCCGCCCTCGAGCACCACCGTCCACTTGGCGTCCGGCACCGCCGCCGCGAACCGGGAGCCGAGAGCCGCATAGTCGTCCTCGACGAGGGCGAGACTGGCGAGTGGATCGGAGCGGTGGGCGTCGTACCCGGCGGAGACGATCACCCAATCCGGCGCGAACTGGGCCAGCACTGGGGCGACGACGTTCTCCGCCGCCCATTGGTATGCCGGTCCCGCGGTGCCGGCCGGCCACGGGAAGTTGACGATCGTCCCGCGTCCCTCGCCCTCACCGGACTCGTCGACGCGCCCGGTGCCCGGGTATTGGGGATGCTCGTGAAACGACACGTAGAGCACGTCCGGGTCCTCGTAGAAGATGTCCTGCGTGCCGTTGCCGTGATGGACGTCCCAGTCGACGATGGCAACACGCCGCCCGCCAAGCTTCAGCCACCTCGCGAGGATCGCCACGTTGTTGAAGAAACAGAATCCCATGGCTCGCGCCGCCAGCGCGTGATGCCCCGGCGGCCGCATGGCGACGAATGAGAAGTCGCACTCCCCCGCCTCGACCATCTGCGCTGCGGTGACGCTCCCACCGGCGGAGTCGAGGGCTGCGTCCCATGAATCCTCGCTGGCGATCGTGTCTGGATCGATCGCCCCTCCTCCGCTGGCGCAGAAGTCTTGGATGCCGCTCACGTACGCCTTCTGGTGCACGAGCTCGACCAGGTCACGATCGGCGCGATCGGCCGTTCGTTCGACGACCTCGAGCCCGCTCCCCCGCACGCCACGTGCGGCCGCCTCGACTCGCGAAGGGCGCTCGGGGTGCCCGTAGCCGGTGTCGTGCAACAGGCTCGATTCGTGTGTCACCAACCCCACTCGCATGGCTCGATCGTACCGCCGCGATCTCGGCCGCCGCCGGGCGGTTACGCTGGCGGCGCGATCGTGAGGCTGCACCTCCTTCACGCAGCGGGATCAGGAGAGCAGATGGCACTGGCGGAAGCGCCGTTCCGCGTCAACCACAGGGGGGAGTGGCCCGGTCCACTCACACTCAGGCGAGGCTGGGCGCGCGCAGAGGCCCGGCCCTGGAACGACACCGCCACCGACGCCAGCTTGCGCCTCGTCCGCGGTGGGTCCGGCTTCCTGGAGGCCTGCACCGAGCGCCTCGTCGAGCTCGGAGCTCCTGCGGTCATGTCGCCTCCCCTTCCGACCGGGGCCCGCCGGACGTGGGAGGCAGCCGGCTTCCACCATTTCCTCGACCTTGCGCTCATGCGGCTCTCGCTCGACGAACAGCCTCCGGCGCCCGACCACCTGGTCGTCGAGTGCACCTCCCCTCCGATGGAGCAACTGCTGGCGATCGACACTCGGGCGTTCTCGCCGTTCTGGCGCTTCGACACCCTCGGCCTGCGGGAAGCGATCGAGGCGACCGGTGACTCGAGTGTCCTGATCATCCGCGACTCCGACGGCGATCCTGCTGCTTTCGCCGTCATCGGCTACGGCAGCGCCGTCTCCTACCTGCAGCGCGTCGCGGTGCACCCCGACTGGCAGGGGCAGGGCATGGGGCGCTCACTCGTTCGGGTGGCCGCCCGCAAGGCAAGGGCAGGCGGCGCCCACGTCATGCTCCTCAACACTCAATACGACAACGCCGCCGCCATCTCGCTGTACGAGTCGGAGGGCTTCGTGCTGTTGCCGGAGCCGCTGTCTCTGCTGCGCAGCGAGTGACGGACCGCTGAACGGCCCAAGGCCGCGAGATGCCTCCGAAGCTCCCCCCTCGCTACCGGACCCAGGTGAGGCTTGGACGTGACCAAGACGTCGAGGAGTGGCTCGCCACCGACACCGCGCTCGACCGTCCCGTGCTGGTTCGAGCCCTCGCCCAGGGATCCGACGACTTGCGCGTCACCAGATTCGTTGCCGCTTCGAGGGCCGCCGCCTCGGTGAGTCACCCCCACCTCAGTGCCGTGTACGAAGTCGGCTCCGAAGACGGCACCGCCTTTGCGATCCTCGAGTGGAACGGCGGCGTCTCGGTTGCCGACCGGCTGCGGGCATCCGATCCGCTTCCCCCCGTCGAGTTCCTGCCGAATGCGGCTGGACTGGCCGGCGGCCTCGCCGCCCTCCACGACATCGGCTCGGTTCACGGGGGAATCGATCCGAGCGCCATCGAGCTCTCGACGATCCATCCGGCCAAGCTCGGAGCGTACGGGCGGGTGACGCGGAACGGGATCGGCACCGCCCGCGATGACGTGAGCGCTCTGGGGCGGGCTTTGCGCGTCGCCGTGACGGGCTCCGAGGAGCCCGACGTGCGTCCCTCCCAGGTCGTCGAGGGCCTCCCGGCCCGTGTCGACGCGGTGCTGAGCGCCGCCGAAGCGGGAGAGCTCGACGCCGCCGGGCTCGCCGCGGCACTTCGGTCTGTGCCGGCCGAGCCGCGACACCGCGGTTCGCGCGGCTGGTCGTGGGGTTGGACGGTCCCGGCGGCCATGCTCATCGTCGCAATGGCCCTGCTCGGGCTGATCGGCTTGACGATCGAAGTCGACCCGGACTCCCCGTTTCTCTTCCCTGCTTCTCCGTCGCCTGACCCGACCGCGGCCGCACCGGACGCGACGACCGTTCCTCCCGGCGGAGACCGGGCGACACTCGAGGCGGCCGGCAAGGTCTTCGACCCGTTCGGCGAGGGGACGGAGAACGACGATCTCGTGGCCGGCATGCTCGACGCAGACCCGGACACTGCCTGGTCGACGGAGCGCTATTTCACCCCACTCTCGTCGCTCAAGCCGGGTGTCGGCGTCAAGTTCGACGTCGATGGCGCTCCCGTCGCAGTTTCGGTGCGCGGGTCCGTCGGGACCCGCTTCGAGGTCCTGTGGTCGGACACCGACGCAGGCGATCTCGACGTGTACGAGCCGATCGCCGCAGCGACCATCGTGGCAGCGGGAGTCGACTTGCAGCTCCCGCCACGTCCCGACGGCACGTGGCTCCTCTGGCTCGTGGAACTGCCGGAGCAGTCGGAGGGCGTGTACTTCGCAGAGCTGCACACAGTCGCTTTCTCAGGTTGATCGTCGGCGGGTGATGACAGGACACGCCAGGTCGGGGAGAATCCGTCCGCGATGACACACAGGGCAGCCGAAGACGTCGACCTCATCCAGCGGTACCTCGCCGGCGACGTCGCGGCGTTCGGCGAGCTCATGCGCGCCCATGAGGACCGAGTGTTCGCCGTCTGCCTTCGGATGCTGCGCAGCCGGGAGGCGGCACTCGACGCGACCCAGGAGACGTTCCTGACCGTGTTCAGGAAGGCGGACCGCTACAAGGCGGAGGCTGCCTTCTCGACCTGGCTCTATCGGGTCGCGGTCAATACGTGCTACGACCAGCTGCGGCGGTCAAAGCGCAGGCACGCCGACAGCATGCCCGAGCACATCGACCCACCGGATATCCGTGCCGGTGACGCCTTCGAGTCCGTCGAGGTTCGACCAGACATCGAGGCCGCCCTCCAGAAGATCGCTCCCGAATTTCGCGCCGCCGTCGTCCTCGTCGACCTCGAGGGGTTGTCCCTCGACACGACTGCCGACATGCTGGGTGTGCCGGTGGGGACGGTGAAGTCGCGTGTGTTCCGCGGCAGGCGCCAGCTCGCAGAGCAGCTCGGGAACCTCAGCGAGCGGCCGCGACATCAAAGGGACGAATGACGATGCACGACCACGACCCCGATCTGATCATGGCGCTGGCGGAAGACACGCTGGCGCCGCTTTCGCGCGCCTCGGCTGAGGCCTCGGTTGCGGCGTGCTCCGAGTGCAGTGCCGCCCTCGCGATGCAGCGCGCCGGCCTGAGGTTTCTCAGAGAAGCGCCATCTGTCGGAATGACGGAGCTCGAGTCCACCCGGATGCATCGAGCGTTGGAGACCGAGCTGGGGCTCGCAACCGAGTCACGCCAGATCGCCTCGCGGCGTGTCGTCAACTGGAATCGATGGCTGGCCGTCGGGGCGGCGGCCGCGGTGCTCGTCGGGGTCGTGGCGGTGGCGCCGAGTCTCGACCTCATCGGCAGCGGCGACTCGGGCGACACGGCTGCCCTGCAGGAGTCGTCGGCGGGAGCCGACGAGGAGACACCGGCCGGCGACACGGCGGACGCAGCCGTGACCACCGCAGCACCTTCGATGGCGATGTCGACGGCTGTCGCTTACTCCTCGGACGACCTCCCCGAGCTGTGGGAGCGTCTCACCGAGCCTGCCGATCCAGAACCGGCAGGCGTCCAGAGCGCAGAGGACGGCGCCACCCCGGCGTGCGGCGACGCCCACCGCCGTTCGGTCGCCGACTCAGCCTTCGTCGTAGCGTCGCAAGCGGCTCGCTACGAGGATCAGGACGTGGAGCTCGTCGGCTATCAGACAGACGACGCCCCCGTCCTCGTCGTGTACGAGTCCGGGACCTGCAAGGTCATCACGACGTACACCGACACAGACTGACACGGCTCACCTCCGGCGGCGCGCCGCCGAGCGCACTTCTCTGCTCCTCGGCGACCCAACTAGGGACGGTTCCGAACAAACACCACGGACCGACCTGCTCCTCGGCGACCCAACTAGGGACGGTTCCGAACAAATACCACGGACCGACCCGGCCACCACAAAGTCACAGCTCACAGCAAGGGCCGGCTCGATTGGCACTTGTTCGGCACCCCACGATTGGGTCACCGAGAAGCGGTACGACGCCCGCCGGCACCAGGACCCATCCCCCAACCAGCCCCCTCAGCCCACGCCGCCGAGCGCGCTTCTCTGCTCCTCGGCGACCCAACTAGTCTCCTCGGCCATGGACGACTATCCGGTCAGGGTGGCTGATCTGCTCGAGCGGATCGCGGCGCGGATCAGGTCGATGACCGTCGACCGGGCGGTGCGCTGGGTGACGTGGGCGGCGCTCGGGATCCTCCTGGCGACCATGGTGGTCATCGCCTTCGTGCTGCTCCTCGTATCGCTGCTGCGCTTCCTCGGTGAGCTGATCGGGTACGAGGTGGCGTACGCCGCTGTCGGAGGAATCTTCGTGTTGGTCGGCATGTTCCTGTGGAGCATGCGAAAGCCGAGGCCTGCTGAATGAGGAGAGATGTCTGAGAAGCTGGTGATCATCGGTTCGGGCCCAGCGGGGCTCACCGCGGCGGTGTACGCCGCCCGGGCGGACCTCTCTCCACTCATGATCGAGGGATTCGAACGCGGCGGGCAGCTCATGCTGACCACGGACGTCGAGAACTACCCCGGCTTCCCCGACGGGATCATGGGACCTGATCTGATGGACCACTTCCGCAAACAGGCGGAGCGCTTCGGGACGCGGATCCTCAGCTCCGACGTGACCCGCGTCGATTTCAGCGAGCACCCGTTCCGGGTCTGGGTCGGCGAGGACCTCCACGAAGCGGAGACGGTCGTGATCGCGACCGGCGCCTCGGCCAGATGGCTCGGGCTGCCCAACGAGACGAGGCTGCGTGGACACGGGGTGTCGGCGTGTGCCACGTGCGATGGGTTCTTCTTCCGCGACAAGCCCATCGCCGTCATCGGCGGCGGGGACAGCGCCATGGAAGAGGCGCTCTTCCTGACGAAGTTCGGATCACGGGTGACCGTCATCCACCGTCGCCACGAGTTCCGAGCCTCGAAGATCATGGCGCATCGAGTGATGGACCACCCGAAGATCGACGTCATGTGGGACACGGTCGTCGAGGACGTCGAAGGCGAGCAGGCGGTCTCGGCTCTCATCCTGCGAGATGTGAGCTCCGGCGAGACGAGCAAGCTGGACGTCGAGGGCGTTTTCGTCGCCATCGGCCACGACCCGAACACGCAAGTCTTTCGGGGCCAACTCGAGCTCGACGCCGCCGGCTACATCGTCACAGCCCCCGGAACCACGCGCACGTCCGTCGAGGGCGTCTTCGCGGCAGGCGACGTCGTCGACCACATCTACCGCCAAGCGGTGACGGCGGCCGGAATGGGCTGCATGGCAGCGATCGACTCCGAGCGGTGGCTCGAAGCCAGACACGGCTGACCGGGGTCAGGAATGCCCATGTCTCGACGACGGTTGTGGCGGGCGAAACGACAGACCACAATCCAACGCTCTGCCGAGCGTTGAGGTATCCACAGGAGGTGGAGGCCGCCAGGCCGAGCTCATGAGTGAGAACACGATCACGGCTCACGACCAGAACTTCGAAGATGTGATCGGGAGCGACACCCCGGTCCTCGTCGACTTCTGGGCCGAATGGTGCGGACCGTGCAAGATGATGAACGGGCCCCTCAACGACCTGGCCTCAGAGCAGGCCGGCAAGCTGTCCGTGGCCAAGCTCAACGTCGACGAGAACCAGCAGACCGCGATGAACTACGACGTGATGAGCATCCCGACGATGATCGTGTTCCAAAAGGGCGAGATGAAGAAGCGTCTCGTCGGCGCCCGGTCGAAGCACCAGCTCGAGCACGAGCTCGCCGAGTTCATCGGCTGATTCCTCGGCGGCTCGTCGAACAGCCTGCCCAACCCACACCGAGCGTAACGACGTCCGTGCCGATCGAGCCGAGGAACGGCGATGTGGCACGATGGTCCCCATGAGGCTCTACCGCTTCGGAGACGAGGGTGAGCCGGTCCGCGACATCCAGGACCGGCTCCTCGCGTTGGGCCACAACGCAGCGTCCGACGCCGCCGGACTCTTCGACACGGCCACCGAACGGGCTGTCAAATCATTCCAGACAGCTCGCGGCTTGGCCGTGGACGGAATCGTCGGTCCCGACACCTGGAGGGCCCTCGTCGCAGCCGGGTACCGACTCGGCGACCGCATGTTGTATCGGCGCGTCCCGATGATGCGGGGCGACGACGTCGCCGAGTTGCAGAGGCGCCTCAACTCGCTCGGCTTCGAGTCCGGGAAGGTCGACGGGGTGTTCGGTTCCGAGACGCTACGTGCGGTGCTCGAGTTCCAGTCGAACCGAAGGCTCCCGGAGGACGGGATCGCCGGACGCGAGGTGGCCCTCGAGCTCGACTTGATGGTGAGGGCCACGAGAAAGCCGGGACGCGAGCTTGTCCGCGAGCGGCAGTGGCTGCTCGCGCTTCCCCACCATCTCGTCGGACAGCGGGTGTACGTCGACCCTGCCTGTCGTAACGACGAGGAGGCCGCGGCGACGTGGGAGGCGGCTCGATTCCTGGCGACGATCATCCAAGATCTAGGAGCCATCCCGGTTCTCTCGAGAAGCGTCGACACCCACCCACCCGATCGGGTCCGAGCAGGCCGGGCCAATCGACTCGGTGTCGACTTCGTCGTCGGTTTCGCGCTGGCGTCGGACGGAGCACCCGGCGTCTACCACTACGCCTCGGAGCACGGAGTGTCCACCGGTGGGGCGGCTCTGGCCAGGGCAGTCGCCTCGGTCACCGGCCTCGCAGCCGCCGGAAGAGCAACCGCAATCCTCCGTGAAACCCGTAGCCCTGCAGTCGTGATCGCCAGCGACGAGATGGATGCCGCCCTCGGAGGAAAGGTGGCCCAGGCGCTCATCAATCTGTTCGCCGACCAGGAGCAGCGCGTGGAGCCGCCGGTCAGGTGAACAGGTGGCGGTAGATCCGCTCGAGGTCGTCGAGCCCTGAGAACCTCACGACCACCTTGCCGCCCCGCGCGCCCACGTCGATCGACACCTTCGTGCTCAGCCGCTCGGCGAGACGCTGTTCGAGCTCGATGATCGCGGCAGGGCGGACCTCCTTGGGGCGGGTCGTCCTCGTCGCCGGTGTCCTGGCGCGCACCGACTCCTCGATCTGGCGGACGGACCATCCCTCGGCCGCCGCCCTCTCCGCGAGGTGCACCGCGTACGCCTCGTCATCGAGGCCGAGGAGCGCCCTGACGTGACCCGTGGAAAGCTCGCCGCGCTCGAGCATCCCTTGTAGAGGAGCCGGCAGCTGAAGGAGTCGAACCATGTTCGTGACGGCACTGCGGCTCTTCCCCACCCTGGCGGCGACGTCCTCGTGGGTGAGCCCGTGGTCGTCGAGCAGTTGCTGGTACGCCGAGGCCTCCTCGAGCGGAGAGAGGTCCTCCCGCTGCAGGTTCTCGATGAGCGCCTCGGTGAGGTTCGACCCGCCGTCTCGCTGTTGGCGGACAACCATGGGAATCTCATCCAGGCCAGCCAATCGAGCCGCCCTGAGGCGCCTCTCCCCCGCCACCAGCACATAGGTTCCGCCCTCTTCCGGCCGGACCACGATCGGTTGAAGCACGCCCACCTCTCGGATCGAGGCGGCCAGCGCCATGAGGCCCTCCTCCGGCAATTGGCGCCTCGGCTGGTCGGGGTTCGGCAGGACGGCGTCGAGAGCCACCATGCTGTGGCCGTGATCGGTTCGATCGACGGGGATGAGGGCATCGAGCCCACGCCCCAGACCGCTCTTACGTGGTGCCATGCCGCCTCCTGAACTCTCGTGCCAGCTCACGGTACGCGATCGCGCCGCGAGACATCGGATCGAAGGCCTCGATGGGCTCACCGTAGGACGGCGCCTCCGACAGCCTCACGGTCCGCGGAATGATCGTGCGGTACGTCATGTCTCCGAAGTGGTTGCGGACCTGTTCGACGACGTCCGACGACAGCGTCGTCCTGCCGTCGAACATCGTGAGGACCACTCCCTCGACCGTGAGCTTGGGATTGAGGTTCGAGGTCACGAGTTGGATGTTGCGCATGAGTTGGCTGACCCCTTCGAGGGCGTAGTACTCGCACTGGATGGGGATGAGGACTTCCTCAGCCGCTGCCAGGCCGTTCACTGTCAGTAGACCGAGGGATGGGGGACAGTCGACGAGAACGAAGTCGAAGTCGCCGCGGATCTTCTGCAGGGCGTTGGCGAGCCGCATCTCGCGAGAGAACATCGAGACGAGCTCGATCTCGGCGCCGGCCAACTCGATCGTGGCCGGAACGAGGAGCAGGTCGCGCACCGAGGTGGGCTCGAGCACTTCGTCGACGGCGATGCCGTCGACGAGAACCTCGTAGGTCGACGAGTTTATCGTGCTTCGATCGATGCCGAGGCCGGAGGTCGTGTTCCCTTGAGGGTCGAGATCCACGAGGAGCACGCGTTCGCCCTGGAAGGCGAGGCTGGCGCCGAGGTTGATCGTCGTCGTCGACTTTCCGACTCCGCCCTTCTGATTGGCGATGGCAACGATGCGCGTCGCTCGCTCGGGTTCACGTGTCACGGGATGCAATCCTAAGGAGCGTCGCTCCGCCGTCAAGTATCTCCTCCGGGATGGACACGATGTCGACGTCACCGTCGGCGGCGTCGCGGAACCCACCGGCGGCCGATACTCCGATCAATCCGACGCCGTCCGGCGAGAGCAGGCGCTGGACAAGGGGTTTTGCCTCGTCAGGGCTTCGCACGGCCCGCATGACCACTCGATCGTATGTCCCGTCGAGGCGGTCGATGTCTGCGATCACCGTCGTCACGTTGGCGAGCCCCAGAAGTCGGACGACCCGACGACAGAGGTCGATGCGTCGCTCGGATCGATCGACGAGGGTGACATGCCACCGGGGGAAGGCGACGGCGAGGGGCAGTCCGGGCAGGCCCGCCCCCGCTCCGAGGTCGATGACCTCAGACTCGCCCGCTGGGAAGACTCCGAACGTGAGGGCGTCGAGGATGTGCCGGCGCCAGAGTCGGCCTGTCTCGTCCGGGCCGACGGCTCCGGCGACGGCGGCCTCTGATGCCAGCCAGTCGCGGTAGTCGGCGAGTTGGCGGCTCGCGGCTGGAGAGAGTGGAGAAGCCCCCAGCCACTCGAGTAGCCGATTCGCTGAGGCGATTTCGTCGCCTAGGTCATGTTTCACGGGAAACATGGTAACGGTCGACTATACGTTGAGGCTCGGCGACACGCGGTGTCTGTATTCTGTGCCGTGCCTCGGCAGCAATGCCCTTCAGCCTTCGGCGGCAACGATCACGCAGCGTTCGGGGTCCTCGCCCTCGGAATACGACCGGACTCCGTCGATCTCGGCGATGGCGTCGTGGACGACCTTGCGATCCGCTGGATTCATTGGCTCGAGCATGACCTCGCCGCCGTCGGCGAGCACCTTCTCCGCCAGTTTGGCGGCGTAGATCTTCAGGGCCTCACGCCTGCGCTCCGCATAGCCTGCGATGTCGAGGCGCATCCGCGGGGCTCCGAACGTCTTGCGCTGCACCACGGTGCGCGTCAGCTCGAGAACCGCATGCATGATGGATCCGCGGGCACCGACGAGCGCTTCGGTCTGATCGCCGCTCACGTCGATGTACAGCACGTCCTCGTCGACTCTTGTCGTCACGGCGCCTTCGAGACCGAACGCGCTGAGCAGGCCTTCGACGAACTCGGACGCTACGGTCGCCTGGTCATCGATCGAGACCGTCGGCGTCTCGGTTCGCTCTCTCGGAGTGTCATCGTTGTCGTTCACCGGTCTCCTCCGCTGCTGCTGACTGGTCTGCTTGCTCGACGGCTTCCTGCCGGAGGACTGAGGGCGCTTCTGGGTCTGGCGCTGGCCGCTGCGCGGTTCGCCCTGCTGGCCGCCGCGGGATTCGCCTTGGGGCGTCTGGGTGGGCGCCCCGCCCTCCCGAGATGAGCCCCCCGATCGCCCGCGACGCCTCCGGCGCCTGCTCGGCGACGTCGTCGCCTTCGGGAGCACCTTGACGAGGGCATCCTGCGCACCCACACCCAGGAAGCCCTTCTTCGCCTCGCGGATGACCTCGACGTCCACGTCGTCTACCGACTGCAGACCCAGCTCCTTGACCGCCAGTTCGACTGCCTCTGTGACCGACGGTGCCTCGACTTCGACCCACTCCATCGCGGATTACTTCCTCCTGCGCTTGTTGCGCTTCTTGCTTGCGTTGGGCGAAGGACCACTCCGGGACTCGCCTTCCTCCGGCGGCTGCGGGGGAGCGGCGGTCGCGTCTTTCGCCCGACCGGGACTCGGGCCGTCGAGGCCGAGAATCACGGCTTGTTGACCAATGCGGAAGATATTGGAAGCTGCGAAGTACGTCACGAGTCCGGAGGGGAAGTTCCAGGAAAACACCCCGAACAGCAGTGGCATGAACTTCAGCGCGGTCTGCGCCCCTTGGGCCGCTTGATTCTGAACCTGCTCAGGCGCGTCCTTGCGCTTTCGAGTCGCCTGACGCTGCTGGTACACGCCGCTGAGGATCACGATGACGACGAGGACGATGTAGGGGATGGCGTCTGCGGCCGATGCGGCAAACGCTTGGCTTGGAGATACTTCCAGATGCATGCCGAGGAAGTCGGTGTTGCCTGCCAGCAGGGCTCGACCGAGGTCGGACGACTCGGGGATCGCCGAACCCGTGAGTCGCCCGTCGACCGCTGAGATGCGGAGCACGCTGAACAGCGCGAACCACACGGGCATCTGCAGGATGAGCGGAAGGCACCCGGCGGCAGGATTGACGCCCCGCTCCCGGTAGAGCTCCATGAGCTGCTTCTGGAGCTCTTCTCGATCGGCCTTGTACTCCTTCTGGAGGCGCTTCACGTCCGGCTGGATCTCTTGCATGGCCCTCATGGAACGCGTCTGCTTGAGCGTGAGTGGGAAGAGGATGAGATTGACGACGATGGTGAGGAGGATGATGGCGACGCCGTAGTTCGGGATGAGCGAGTAGAAGAACGCAAGCGTGCCGCCCAGGGCGTTGAGGAGCACCTGCCACGGGTTCATGCCGCAGTCCGATCTCTTTCGGGAACCGGATCGAAGCCACCGGCGGCGAAGGGGTGACAGCGGGCGATCCGGCGAAGCCCTAGCCCGACGCCGCGCATCGACCCGTGCTGCAGTATCGCTTCCCTGGTGTACGCCGAGCAGGTCGGCTGGTACCTGCAGCGGTTGCCGAGAGCGGGGGAGAGGAATTTGCGATAGGCGTCGATGGCTCGGACGAGCCACCAGCCAACCTGGTATCGCTTCAACTCTCTCATCACGCTCCGCCCTCCGACGGTCGACGATCGGCTTCGACCGCTTGACCCATGCCGACCACGAGGTCCGCCAACCTCGACTCGGCCGCTCCTCGGTCGGCGATCACGATATACGCATTGCCCTCGCCGAGATCGACGAGAGCAGCCGCCTCCCGGAGGCGGCGCCTCACGCGATTGCGTACGACCGCTTTCCCGACACGCCGCCCGACGACGAATCCCACCTGCGCGGGGCCGGGGAGCCCGGCGGCTTCGATC
The DNA here is from genome assembly GCA_036396535.1 of Acidimicrobiia bacterium. Taxonomy (NCBI): domain Bacteria; kingdom Bacillati; phylum Actinomycetota; class Acidimicrobiia; species Acidimicrobiia bacterium. Next base: position 13,501 of record DASWKR010000002.1, read on the forward strand.
ACCACGAGGTGGCGTACTCGGCTCCGCCGACCCTCTCGGTAGATCCGTTCGAACTCACTGCGTCCCCGCAGGGAGACATACCGCCTCCGGTCATGCCGTGAGACGGCTGCGTCCCTTGTCACGGCGACGTTTGATCACTGCCCTACCGGCGCGCGTGCGCATCCTGGCCCGGAAGCCATGCTTGCGCTTGCGGCGGCGCACGTTGGGTTGGTAGGTACGCTTCACGAGGGGGTATCCGAGGTGGATCGCGGTGTCGGACGGATAGGTTACGAAGGCGCTCATACCTTGTCAAAGTTGCCGGTCGTTCCGGTACGTCGCGAAAACTCGACTGAGCACGCGAAACTTTGCTTAGGGGCGTCCTGGCGGCATCTGCGGCAGATCTGAGCCTTCCGGCCGTGACAAAAGCCTTGTGCCACAAGGGCTCTGGGTCCACCGCACCACGCGCATTTCGCGACATACCGGCGGATTTGGCGTTCTTGAAGGCCCGAGAATTCGGTCCATATACTCGCCCGTCGCCGGGCTGGCCCGGGGGACTTCCCCAACAGAGAAGGGCATTGACACGCGAGGGTGTCGGCAGACCAGGTTTTCCACATCTGTGGACAGGTGTGTGGACAGTCCGAAGGCGTAGCCGAGCCGGGCGAGGAGCAACAGACGGTGGAACGACAGTCGACCACGTTGTGGCAGGAGTTCCAGCAGAGAGTCCAGGCACAGCTGCCCGCCACGGCGTACCAGACCTGGATCGATCCTCTCATTTCGCGCCTCGACGGGGATGTGCTCATGCTGGAGGCTCCGACCGTATTCCACCTCCGCTGGGTCAGGGACCGTTACCAGACGGCGGTGGAGGAGGCTGCCCTCGCCGTCTTCGGGCCGGAGGTCAAGGTCGAGTTCTCCACCATCGACCCGGGAGATCGGGTCGGCGATGGCGAGGTCGACATCCGCATCGACATCACGGCGGAGAAACAGGCGGCCGATGCCCCACCGCGCCGGGAGCCGCCACCACCGGCACAAGACCTCGAGTCGCGCCTCGTCGCCAAGTACACGTTCGACAACTTCGTCGTCGGCAAGTCGAATCACTTCGCCCAGGCCGCCGCCCTGGCGGTCGCCGAAGAAGCCGGCAGCCACTACAACCCGCTCTTCATCTACGGGGGAGCAGGGCTCGGCAAGACCCACCTACTCCACGCGGTCGGCCACCTGCGCCGCGAGCTGGCGCCCGGGACCCTCGTGCGCTACGTCTCGTCCGAACAGTTCTTCAACGAGTTCGTCAACGGGATCAGGCAGAAGCGCATGGACGAGTTCAAGGCCCGCTACCGGACGATCGACGTCCTGCTCCTCGACGACGTGCAGTTCTTCGAGGGCAAGGAGTTGATCCTCGAGGAGTTCTTCCACACGTTCAACAGTCTCTACGAGGCCGGCAAGCACCTCGTCATCTCGTCCGACCGGCCACCGCGAAACTTCTCGACCCTCGAGGATCGCCTCAGCAGCCGGTTCGCCTGGGGGCTGCAGACCGACATCCAGCCTCCCGACGTCGAGACGAGGCTCGCCATCCTCCGCAAGAACGCCGAGTTCGCTCCGATGGAAGTGCCGAAGACGGTGCTCGAGTTCATCGCAACCCACGTCGCCAACAACATCAGGGAGTTGGAGGGCGCCCTGACGAGGGTCACGGCATTCGCGGCGCTCACCCACGAGCGGATCACCCTCGAGATGGCCGAGCAGGTGTTGTCCGATCTCTTGGAGGACAACAAGACTCCGGTCACCGCCACATCGATCATCAACCTGACGGCGGCGAGGTACAGCCTGAGCGAGGCCGAGCTCACCGGCCCGAGCCGCAAGCAGCCGCTGGCCCGCTCCAGACAGATCGCCATGTACCTCTGCCGTGAGCTGACGGACCTCTCACTGCCCAAGATCGGTTCTGCGTTCGGGGGGCGGGATCACTCGACGGTGCTCCACGCCGTCGAGAAGATCAAGAACATGATGCAGAGCGACAAGCAGGTCTACGACGAGGTGTCGGACTTGTCCCAAAGGCTGCGGAGAAGCTGATGTCTTGTCACAAGCCGGCGGTCGGTCGTCTCACCTGTCGACAATCGCCGCGAATCGCCAACACGACCTGTGAGCGATCCGGAGGCGTCGAGACCTGGGAGAATCAACACCTGTCAACAATCCACAGGCCCTACTACCACTACGAATGATTCTTTGAATCAAATACAGTCGACGCAGAGGAACACCGAGCTGTGCACATTCGAGCCGAAAGAGATGACCTGGCAGACGTCCTAGGACGGGCTGCTCGAGCGGTTGGCAGCCGATCGCCGCTCCCGATCCTGCAGGGGGTGTTGTGTGAGGTCGTCGGCCAGACGCTGACGGTGACCGGCACGGACACCGAGACGACGATCCGGACGAATCTCGACGTCGAGGTCCAGGAGCCGGGTAAGACGGTCATACCGGCCAAGCTGGCCGCCGACGCCGTACGGCGCCTCCCGGTCGGTGCCGTGTCGATGAAGGCCCGCGACGGTCAAGTCGAGATCACGGGCAACGGCCCGCGATTCGTCTTGCGGGAGCTCACCGTCGACGACTTCCCGAACCTCGGCGACGGCTCGGGATCCGGGGGCAGCGAGGTGGATGGCGAGCTGCTCACCAAGGCGCTCGCCCAAGTTGGCGTGGCGGCGTCGGCGGACGAGGCCCGCCCGACGCTCACCGGCGTGCTGTTCGAGACGGATGCGGATCACCTCCGCCTGGTGGCGACGGACTCGTACCGGCTGGCGGTCCGGGACCTTCCGGGTGTCGGCGGCACACCGACGACGCTCGTGCCCTATCGGGCTCTCCGAGAGGTCGGCAGGTCGATTGGTGCGCCGAAGATCACGGTCGAATTGGGGGAACGCGAGGCGGTGTTCGCCTCGGAACGCGGCCGGCTGACGGTGAGGGTGATCGAAGCGACCTTCCCGAATTACCGGACCCTGCTCCCGTCGGAGTACCCGAACAGGCTCGTCGTGGCGAAAGAGGCGCTCATGGACGCCGTCGGCAGGGCTTCGCTGGTTGCCGAGGATCACATCCCGGTGCGGCTCGGCATGCACGAAGGCGGTGTCGAGCTGACGGTGACCCGGCAGGAGGTCGGCGAGGAGACCGAGCACATCGAGGGCGACTACAAGGGCGAAGAGATGACGATCGCCTTCAACACCAGGTACCTCACGGACGGGGTGGCGGCCATCGACTCGGAAGAGGTCGTCATCGAGTCCGTCGACCCGCTCAAACCGGGGCTCGTCACAGGTGTCGGCTCGCCGGACTTCCGGTACCTGCTGATGCCGGTACGACTGTGACGGCGCAGCCCCCGTGCACCTCGCCTGGCTCGAGCTGACCGACTTCCGGTCGTACCCAGACCTGCGGTTCGATCCTGCTCCCGGGGTCAACGTCCTCGTCGGCGACAACGGAACCGGCAAGACCACCGTGCTCGAAGCGATCTCGTACCTCTCGGCGCTCAGGTCGTTCCGTGGGTCGCCGGACGCCGCCCTCATCCGAGCAGAGTCGCCTGAGGCGATCGTCAGGGGTGGTTTCGAGCGGGAGAGCGGCGAGCTCCGAGTGGAGATCGCCCTTCCCGTGGCGGCTCCCCGCCGGGTCATGGTCAACGGCAAGCGTCCGAGGCGTTACAGCGACGTGCGCTCCGAGGTTCCGGTGGTGGCTTTCCTCCCGGACGACCTCGATCTCGTCAAGCGTGGTCCGGCGATCAGGAGGGCCTACCTCGACGACTTGGCGGCGATGCTCTCGCCTTCGGCCGGAGCCGACCAGGCCGAGTACGACAAGGCCCTCAGGCAACGCAACTCGCTCTTGCGCGCCGAGGGTCGTCATGTCGATCCTGTCGAGCTCGACGTCTGGGACGAACGGGTCGCCGAGAAGGGAAGCGAGGTCCTGGCGCATCGGCTCAGTCTTCTCGACAGGCTGGCGCCATCTCTCGAGGCCGCCTATCGCGACGTCGGAGGCGGCGAGGCTCTCCAGGCTACGTACGCCTCGAGATGGGCCGGAGACGACTGGCGCGCCGCCTCGCGCCGGCCGGCCGATCATGCCCCGGCGTTGCGCGCCGCCCTCCTCGACCGACGGACCCGCGACCAGGAGCAGAGAACCACGACGGCCGGACCGCACAGGGACGAGCCGGGGCTCGTGCTCGGTGGCCGCGACGTGCGAACGATGGCGAGCCAGGGCGAGCAGCGGACGGCCGCTCTGGCGTTGCGCCTCTCCGCATACCGCCTCCTCGAGGAGCGACACGGCCGGCCGCCGCTCCTGCTGCTCGATGACGTGTTCTCCGAGCTCGACCCGCTCCGGGCGGAAGGCGTGATGCGCCTGCTGCCCCGCGGCCAGGTTTTTGTCACCAGCGCCAGAGAAGATGACGTTCCGGTCGCAGGAACACGGTGGCACGTCGAAGGAGGGGTGATCCGTGCAGGATGAAGCGATGAAGGGGCGCAAAGAGCTGGCGAGCATCGGGGATCTCCTCGACGGCGTCATCGCCGGCATCGGAGGCGGCTCGATGAGCCCGATGCTCGTGGTCAGGCAGGTGTGGCACGAGGTGGCGGGGGAGGAGTGGGCCGACCGGGCTCGACCGGTGAGGTGCGACGGCGCCACCGTCGTCGTCGAGGTGGCCGACGGTGCCGCCGCCTCGATGTTCCGGTACGAGACGCGGCGGATCGGACGCGCTCTGGCGGGTCCGCTCGGCGTCGTGGATGCTCTCCGGGTGACGATTCGAGTCGCCAGGACGAGGGCGCCGTCGGGTCCCCGAGAGTGAGGGCTTCCAGGCCGTTCGGCTATAATCACAGTATTGAGATTCCACTCCACACGTACGTTCTGGCGTACCAGCGAGGTTCCTTTTGAGTGCCGCCAAGAGCTCTGCAAGCACGTCGTATGACGCCAAGGACATCGATGTCCTCGAAGGCATCGAGCACGTCCGTAAGCGCCCCGCCATGTACATCGGCACGACCGGACCGAAGGGTCTCCACCACCTCATCTGGGAGGTGGTGGACAACTCGGTCGACGAGGCGATGGCGGGCTTCGCCTCCCGTATCGACGTCACGTTGCTGGCGGACGGGGGCGTTCGCGTCAAGGACAACGGTCGGGGCATCCCGGTCGACAAGGTCGCCAAGACCGGCCAACCGGCCGTGACGACCGTGCTCACGACGCTGGGCGCCGGAGGCAAGTTCCAGTCGGGCGCCTACCAGGTGTCGGGGGGCCTCCACGGGGTCGGGGTTTCCGTCGTCAACGCGCTCTCGAAGCGCCTCGAGGTGGAGGTCGTCCGGGAAGGCTTCACGTGGACCCAGGCCTTCGAGTACGGCAAGGCGGTCGACAAGCTGGCGAAGGGCAAGGCGGCGAAGCGCACCGGCGCCGAGGTGACGTTCTGGGCCGACCCCACGATCTTTTCGGAGACGACGGAGTACACGGCGACGACCGTGACGAGCCGGCTGCGCGAGATGGCGTTCCTCAACAAGGGATTGGAGATCCGCTTCCGCGACGAGCGAGGCGCCGAGCCGGTCGAGGACATGTTCCAGTACAAGGGCGGGCTCGTCGACTTCGTGAAGTACCTCAACACGTCGCGTGATCCGCTCCACCGCCAGGTCGCCTACTTCGAGGAGCGAGCGGCCGGAGCCGAGGTCGACATCGCCCTGCAGTGGACCGCGGGCTACACCGAGACGCTCCTCAGCTTCGCGAACAACATCAACACCCACGAGGGCGGCACCCACGAGGAGGGGCTCAAGAAGGCCCTGACGAGGGCTATCAACGACTTCGCCAGGAGCAGAGGGGTTCTCAAGGAGAAGGACCAGAACTTCCAGGGTGAGGACGTCCGCGAGGGTCTGACCGCCGTCGTCTCGGTCAAGGTGAGGGATCCGCAGTTCGAAGGGCAGACGAAGACCAAGCTGGGCAACACCGAGATCCGCTCATTCGTCGAGAAGGCCCTCAACTCCGCCCTCCCGGAGTGGCTCGAACGCAACCCCGGTGACGGCAGGCGAATCGTCGACAAGGGCATGCACGCCGCCAAGGCGCGCATCGCAGCACGTCAGGCACGCGACCTCACCCGCCGCAAGAGCCTCCTCGACGGGGCCGGCCTTCCCGGCAAGTTGTCGGACTGCTCGTCGAAGGACCCGGCGGTCAGCGAGTTGTTCATCGTCGAGGGCGACTCGGCCGGGGGGTCGGCGAAGCAGGCGAGGAAGAGCGAGTTCCAGGCGATCCTGCCGATCCGCGGCAAGATCATCAACGTCGAGAAGAACCGCATCGACAGGGTCCTCAACAACACAGAGGTGCAGTCGCTGATCACCGCCATCGGGACGGGGATCGGCGACGAGATCGACGTCACGAAGGCGCGCTACCACAAGGTTGTCATCCTCACGGACGCAGACGTGGACGGCGCCCACATCAGGACGCTGCTGCTGACGTTCTTCTTCCGTCACATGCGCGAGATCATCGAGGCCGGCTACGTCTACATCGCGCAGCCGCCCCTTTTCTCGGTGCGGTCGGGCACGAAGACGTTCTGGGTCCAGGACGAGGCGCAGCTCGACTCGATCAAGAAGGAGCTCCGGGGCAAGAAGCTCAACATCCAGCGATTCAAGGGACTCGCCGAGATGAACGCCTCGCAGCTGTGGGAGACCACGATGGACCCCGATGCCCGCGAGTTGCTCCGCGTCGACCTGGACGACCAGTTCGCTGCCGAGGAGGTCTTCACGACGCTCATGGGCGACAACGTCGAGGCGAGGCGCCGGTTCATCCAGACGAACGCCAAGGACATCCGCTTCCTCGACATCTGACGGAGACGAGAGAGACCAATGCCACCCAATGGAACCGACCGCGTCCAGCCGACCGAGCTCGAACGGGAGATGCAGGAGTCGTTCCTCGAGTACGCGATGTCGGTCATCGTGTCACGGGCGCTCCCGGACGTTCGCGACGGGCTGAAGCCCGTCCACCGTCGCATCCTCTACTCGATGTGGGACACCGGGATGCGTCCCGGGACGGCCTTCCGGAAGTCGGCCCGCGCCGTCGGCGACGTCGTCTCGCGGTTTCATCCCCACTCCAACGAGGCGATCTACGACGCCCTCGTACGCCTCGGCCAGGACTTCGCATCTCGTTACCCGCTGATCGAGCCGCAGGGGAACTTCGGCACCGTCGACGACCCGCCTGGTGCGATGCGCTACACGGAGTGTCGCCTCGCCCAACTGTCGGTGCACATGCTCGACGGCATCGGCGAGGAGACGGTCGACTTCGTCGACAACTACGACGGTCAGGACGAGGAGCCCACGGTGCTCCCTTCCCGGTTCCCGAACCTGCTCATGAACGGGTCGACCGGCATCGCCGTCGGCATGGCGACGAACATCCCTCCGCACAACCTCGGTGAAGTCGTCGACGCCTGCCTCCACCTCATCGAGAACAGGGAGGCGACTTCCGAGGACCTGATGCAGTTCGTGAAGGGACCCGACTTCCCGACCGGCGCCTACATCGTCGGAAACAAGGGGATTCGCGACGCCCTACTCACGGGCCGCGGCTCGGTGAAGATGCGGGCCGTCACCGAGGTCGTCGAACTCAGGAAGCGGCCGGCCATCATCGTCACCGAGATCCCGTACCAGGTCTCGATCGACCGGATCATGGAGAAGATCGCCGACCTGGTGAACAACAAGGTCGTGGCGGGCATCTCCGACATCCGCAACGAGACGAACCGTGACGGCATCCGCATCGTCATCGAGCTGAAACGGGACGCCAACCCGCAGGTCATCCTCAACCAGCTCTACAAGCAGACGCAGCTCGAGGAGAACTTCTCGGTCAACGCCGTCGCCCTCGTCGACGGGGTGCCGCGCACGCTCGGGCTGGCCGAGCTCGTCCGCTACTACGTGGAGCACCAGCTCGTCGTGATCGTACGGCGCAGCCAGTTCCGACTCCGCAAGGCGCAGGAGCGCGCCCACATCGTCGACGGACTCCTCATCGCACTCGACAACATCGACGAGGTCGTCCAGATCATCCGGGCGAGCGCAGACGTCGACGCAGCCAGGACGACCCTGATGGAGCGGTTCGAGCTCACCGAGATCCAGGCGAACCACATCCTCGACATGCCGCTGCGGCGCCTGACCGCCCTCGAGACATCGAAGCTGCGTGAGGAGCTGGCGGCCCTGCAGGAGACGATCGCCGAGCTCGAGGCGATCCTCGCCTCCGAGGCCCGCCAGGCAGAGGTCGTGGCCGAGGAGCTGCGGGAGATCAGGGCGAAGTTCGCCGATCACCGTAGGAGCCGGATCGTCCCAGACGAGGGAGATCTCTCGCTCGAGGACCTCATCGCCGACGAGGAGCTCGTGGTCACGATCAGCGCGGCGGGCTACGTGAAGTCCGTGCTCGCCAGCACGTACCGCACCCAGGGCAGGGGTGGCCGAGGGGTGCGGGGAGCGGCGCTGCGCGAGGACGACGTCATCACGCACGTGCTCCACACGAGTGCCCACTCCTACCTCCTGTTCTTCTCGAATCGGGGCAAGGTGTACCGGATCAGAGCCCACCAGCTACCTCGCAAGGAGCGAACCGCCAAGGGCACGCTCGTCCAGTCGGTGCTCCCCATGGAGCCCGACGAACGGGTCGAGGCGATCATCGACACCAGGGACTACGAGTCCTTCCGCTACCTGGTCGCCTTCACGAAGCTGGGGCTCGTCAAGAAGACCAAATTCTCCGACTACGACAGCCGCAACTCGGTGCTCGTCGCCATCAAGCTCCAGGAAGGCGACGAGGTGATGACGGTCCGGCCGACCACCGGGGACTACGACCTGCTGATGTTCACGACGAAGGGCCAAGGCATCCGCTTCTCGGAGACCGAGGTGCGCCCCATGGGTCGCGACACCCAAGGTGTCAGAGGCGTCAAGCTGCGTCAGGGCGACGCAGTCGTGGCGGGCGCCACCGCCGCCGAGGGCGACGACGTGCTGCTCCTGAGCAGCGGCGGCTACGGCAAGCGCACGAGGATGGGCGAGTTCCCGAAGCAGAAGCGGGGCGGCATCGGGGTCAAGGCGATGAAGTTGACTCGGGTGCGAGGCACTCTGATCACCGCGCGGGCCGTCGCCCAAGGCGACGACATCGTCATCACATCGAGCGACGGGATCGTCATCAGGCAGGGCGTAGACGAGATCAGCAGGCAGAAGCGCGACGCCACAGGGGTGCGCGTCATGAACCTCGACGACGGGGCGCAGCTCACCGCCGTCGCCCTGGTGCCGCGTGAGCAGGACGAGTCGGAGGACTGACCGCTCCACCGCGTGCCGTCGGGTAGCGATCGACGCCGGGTACACTCGTCGCATCCCAAAGGAGCCCTAGCTTCATGGCCGTTCGTCGAGTCCGCAGGGTCATACGCAGGATCGACCCGTGGACGGTCCTCAAGGTGTCGATCGTCTTCAACGCGATCTCCTCTCTCATGTTCGTCCTCGGGACGTGGGTGATCTGGTCGCTGGCTCTGCAGCGCGGCATACCGGAGCGGATAGTCGAGATCTTCGAGCGTGTCAGCCTCACGCTCACCATCGACGGCGAGTTGTATTTCAGGGTGATCGTCTTTCTCGCCGTCGTCGGGGCGATCATGGCCACCGGCTTCATGACGCTGGGAGCAGTCCTCTACAACCTGATCGCAGACGTTGTCGGAGGAGTCGAATTGGCGGTGCTCGAGGAGACGTACAACGTCGCTCCGATCACGACGACCCAGGCGAGGAGCCGCCCCGGTCAGACGCAGGGCAACGGGCACGCCACCACCCAGCAGCGGGCCCGCCCCCCCGCCCGGACCTGACTGTTCCGTCGCGCCTCAGGCCGCCGCCGTGTGGGCGGCGACGTCGAGTCCGGCGCCGAGCGCAGCCATCAGATAGCGCTCGGCCGATGCTTCCGGCAGGTGAGCACCACTGGCGTACGAGTCGATGGCGATGGCGGCGCTCGCCAGCGCCAGCGCCTGGAGATGAGCGGACAGATCGGCGACTCCGACGACCCTCGAGACGACCCCCCCGTCGACCACCGACGTGACCGCCGCCGTGGCGGCAGCCCAATCGCCCTCGACCGGTGCGACGAGGTCGTGCTTGTCGCGACCGCGCCGCCGCTTCGCCCAGAGGGCGCCGACCGGGTCGGGGAAGGCGACCGGCTCACCGCGCCGCAGCCGCGACCCGGGCTCGGTCCAGGCACACGTCACACCGAGAACCTCCCCGCCGCGTGCCGTCTCGTGCGCCGCCAGGCACCTTGCGATGCCGGTCGCCAGGTTGGCGCCCACGATCAGCGTCCTCCCGATCGAATCGAACTCGCTTCCGTAACGCTCACCGATATCGGGCCCTCCGGCGAAGAGCACACACCCGATGCCGGCTTCGAGCGCCTCTTCGACGAGGCCGTCCATGTCTCGGTGGGCGTCGGTCACGAGCACGTCGTATCCGGCGAGGTCGTCGACTCTCTCGATGCGGGGGTCGTGCGTCGTCGGATCGCGCTCGAGGAGCCCGAGGACCGTCAAGTCGCGTTCTGCCAGCAGGACCTGGCCCGCTCTGACGGCAACGGACGACTCATCGTGCAGCGCGACTCGCATCTCAGCGGGGAGCCCGCTCCTGGTCGGCAGGGTGCCACGTACCCTTGGTCTCGGGGGGTCGAACCGGGCGCCTGGCGTAGACCGCAGCCGCGAGGGCAGCGGCCGCGATCAAGACGAACTTGAGGCGCGGTTTCACGCAACGAAGCGTAATCCGCTCTCGGGCTCGAGCAGGCGAGATCACCCGATGGAGGTATCGAACCCGAGACCGATGACGTACGCCACTAACCCGCCGACGCCTGCGATGACGAGGTTTTGTGCCCCGGAAGCGATCGGGTTCGTCCCTGTGACCCTCGTCTTCATGGCGCCGACCGCGAAGAGGCCAACCGCCGTGAGGCCGCCGGCGATCGTGAATCCGGTGCTGACGCTGTCTGCGATGAGGAAGGCCAGCACGGACGGAACGGATCCGACGAGAAACCAGATGCCGGACATGACCATGGCGAGATACGGAGAGCGGCGTTCCGAGTCGACGATCCCGAACTCGAGCACCTTCATGGCGTTCAACAAGACTTCCTCGTCCCTCGAGAAGGCGGCGATCGTGGCGTCGAGGTCCTCGGCATGCACCCCAAGGTCGATGAACATGCCGCGCAACTGGTCGATCTCCATGTCGGTGTGGTTGCGGATGTGCTCTCGCTCGAGGGCGATCTCCCGGTCGAAGACCTCCTCCTGCGAGCGGGTCGCCAGGAACTCTCCGGCCGCCATCGAGATGGCGCCGGCGACCGCTCCGGCGATGGCGGTCAGCAGCACCTGGCTGGCGTCGAGGCCGCCACCGACGACGCCGGCAACCAGCAGGAACACGGAGACGAGCCCGTCGTTGACCCCGAGGATGATGTCCCGCCAGTACTGCCGCGTGTACCCGACGTGAGGCTCGTAGTCGTGGTGCCCCGAGAGGGCTGCGGCGGTCGTCTCCTGGTCCATTCGGCGAGTGTACGCCTGGAGGCCCGGGGTAGATTGACGGCGTGACCGACGAGCACCGAGACGAGTCGAGCGTCGTGCGCCAGTACGTTGCGGCCCATCCCTTCGTGAAGGGCATGGCCGACTCGGACGTCGCCATGCTCCAGGACCTGGGCCGGCTCGCCGAACACAACACGGGGGAGCGGATCTTCGAGGCCGGCGCTCCGGCAGATCGTTTCTTCCTCATCCGCACCGGGGTCGTCTCGCTGCAGCTCAGCTCGCCTGCGGGCGGGACTCCACGCCAGGTGCAGGCCGTCAAGGAGGGGAGTGCCCTCGGCTGGTCGTGGCTGTTCGAGCCGTACGTGTGGCAGTTCGACGCGGTGGCGGAGACGCCTGTACGGGCGATCGTGTACGACGCCTCCGAGCTGCGCAGCCGGCTCGAGGCCGACAAGGAGTGCGGCTACCGGGTCGTCATGCGGGTGGCCGAGGTCATGGCCGAGCGCCTCCACGCCACGAGGCTCGGCATGCTGTCGCGCTGAGAGTCAGCGGGTCTCGAACGCCTCGAGGGCAGGGACGAATACCTCTTCGAGGAGAGCGCTCCGCTCGGCGTCGTCGGACACGAGCATGACCACGGCGACGGTGCCGTCGACGTCGGCCGCCCCGATGTCGATCGGGAATCCGTCGATCGTGGCGGTGAACAGCTGCCAGGTGCGGCCGCCTGCTTCGAGGGTCCCAGCCGCCTCAGGTGACGAGTCGAACCCCATCTGCTGGCTGAAGAGGTCGACGACGAGCGACGGGTCTCCGAGACCGGGGATCGCCTGCTGCACGATGGCGGTCTGGTCGATGCCGGAGTCGCCCCGAATCCACGCTCCGGGTCCGATCTCGTCCCAGCCGTCGGGCCGGACGCCGGAGAAGCCGAACCCGAGGATGTCGACGTCGAATGCGACCAGCTCGACCTGGTCTCCCACCTGGCCCGGCACCTTGAAGGCGGGGGGGCCCATATCAGACATGCACCCCACGTCGGGAGTCGACGGCGGATCATCGAGGAACCCGAACATGATCTGTCGCGGGCAGTCCGCAGAGACGGTGACCCCGTGCCCGACGCCCGGGAAGAGGAGGAACGTCGCCTCGGCGAGTTGGTCGGCTGCCAGTCTGCCCCAAGCGGGCGGCGTGATCGGGTCGTATTCACCGGACAGGACGAGCGTCGGGATGGTGCTGGACACCGGCTCGTTCTCGATCGGGTCGGCATTCCCGGCCTGCCACACGTCACACAGGGCGAAGATCGGAGGACCGATGTTCGATGCGCCTTCGAAGAACTCGCCGTACCGTGGAAAGGCGTCGTCAGCCGCCTCGACGTCGGCCTTCGTCGAGAAAGGCACCTCCTCGTTGCACTGCACCGACAAGTGCATCCCGAGGCTGAAGAATGCGCCGTTGGCCAGGTCGTTCGTCACGAGGAGCCCGGCCGTCCTGGTGTCGCCACGCTCCAACTCGTCGATCATCTGCGGCAGGATCGGGATGACCTCGGCCGAGTAGAGACCCTGGAAGACCGTGCCGAGCAAGGCATAGCCGTCGAAGACGGCGTCGTAGCGTGCTTGGGTGAAGACGTCCCTGACGTCGAGTTGCAGAGGGGCGGCATTGAGGGCATCGACGAGGGAGAAGAGTCGGTTCTCGAGGTCCGGGTACGCCGCGGCGCAGTCCTGGCTGCCGGCGCACCCGTCGAGGAGTGTCTTGATCGCACGGTCCAGGTTCTCCGGCGCACCGGTGAGGAGGCTGACGTCCGGCGTGTACACCGAGTCGAGGATCACCGACCGGACGCCCTCCGGGTGATCGCGCATGATGGTCTGTGCGAGCCGGGTTCCGTATGAGATGCCGAAGAGGTTCCACTCGTCATAGCCGAGCGCCTTCATGAGGTCGGCAACGTCGGCTGCGTTCTCCTTGCTGTTGTAGGCGGAGAGGTCGACGCGCCGCTCCGCGAGGCGCTGGCGACACCGGGTGACCGCCTCCCTTTCACGGGCCGAGTATTCGGCGGCATCGAGGTCGTCGTCGAGCAACTCGAAGGTGAGTTGGCGGTCCTCCTCACACTCGAGCGACGGCATCGAGTAGCCCGTGCCCCGCTGGTCGAACATGACGAGGTCCCGGGGACCGATGAACGGCTCCCAGACGGTCGAGAAGGTGAACTCGAGCGGTTCGAGGCTGAAGCCTCCCGGGCCTCCGTCGAGGTAGACGATCGGATCCGCCGCCGGGCTCGGGTCGGTGGCGGCGAAGACGGCGGCGTGGATCTCGACGGTCCTCCCGTTGTCGACGTCCTCCCTGCTCTCGGGGACTCGCAGGAACCCGCAGGTGACGTCGACGCCGATGGGCTCCTGGAACTCACAGTCCGCCTCGATGAACGATGCCTCGTAGCCGGCCGGCGCATCCGTCGTCGTCTGAGCCGACGTCGTGGTGGTCGCCGCCTGCACAGCCGACGTCGTCGTGGCCGTCGGGGAGTCTCCAAGGAGGCGGAATGCGACGTAGCCGCCGCCGGCGACGAAGGCCACGGCGAGCAACAGGGAGATCTTCTTCACGTGAATCCTGGAGGGTCGGGTCCCGAAGGGTAAGACCCCTTCAGTCGTATGGGGCCTGACTGCAGGGATCGGCAGCTTCGGGTCTCGACCTGAGCGGCGGGTCAGGGGATGAGGAGCACCTTGCCTGTCGTGCGCCTGGCTGCCAGATCCTCCTGGGCCCGCCCCGCCTCCGAGAGAGGGTATCTGGCGGATATCGTCACCTCGAGGGCTCCCGTGGCGCACATGCCGAGGACCGCCTCTGCTCGCGACTCCAGCTCCTGGCGGGTCGCGATGTAGTCGCCGAGCGTCGGGCGGGTCAGGAACACGGAACCGTTCCGGGACAGGACGAGAGGGCTGATCGGCTCGACTGGGCCTCCCGCGTTGCCGAACGTGACCATCGTCCCGCGGCGCCGCAGCAGCGCCAGGCCGTCGTGGAACGTCGGCTGGCCGATACCGTCGTAGACCACGGCGAGGGGCCGCGGCCCGGCGATCGCTTCTATCGCCTCCCTGAACGGCGTCTCGTCGTAGCGGATGACGTGGTCAGCGCCCGCGCTCCGGGCCAGGCGGGCCTTCTCCTCATTCCCCGCAGTTCCGAAGACGACGGCTCCCTTGGCCTTGGCCATCTGAACGAGCAGCAGCCCGACTCCGCCCGCCGCAGCATGCACCAGGCACGTCTCGCCTGCTGCCAGCCGATGGGTGTCGTTCACGAGATAGTGGGCGGTGAGACCCTGCAGCATCATCGCCGCCGCCGTCTCGGCGGGCACCTCGTGGGGCACGACGACGGCGGCGGACGCCGGGACGACCACCCTGCTCGCATAGCTGCCGGCAACCTGGGCCCATGCGACGACGTCGCCGGTCGAGATTCCGGAGACGCCCTGCCCAGTGGCGCGGACGGTGCCTGCTCCCTCGACCCCGAGGACCCGCGGCAGGTCGACCTCGTACAGCCCCGTCCTGTGGTAGACGTCGATGAAGTTGACCCCGGCAGCGGCGACATCGACGAGGACTTCGCCGTTGCCCGGCTCTGCGTCCGGCAGCTCGACGAGCCGCAGCACATCGGGGCCGCCATGTTCCGAGATCTGGATCGCCTGCAACCCGTGCACCTCCGGCGCTGCAATCTCGCAGCACGCGGGGCTTCCGGCAAGGTCAGGTAGCGTGGCGGTCGTGCGCGAGATGAGCCGCCAGGAGGCGTACGAGTTCATGGCTGCCGGCGCCAGGACCGGCAAGCTCGCTGTCTCGAGAGAGGACGGCTCGCCCCACGTGACGCCGGTGTGGTTCATCGTCGACGGTGATGACCTCGTGTTCACGACGTGGCACGAGTCGGTGAAGTTCACGGCGATCGGCCGCGATCCCCGGGTGGCCCTCCTGGTCGAGGACGAGCGGCCGCCGTATGCGTTCGTGCTCGTCTCCGGAACGGTCTCCGTCTCGTCCGGTCTGGGAGAGCTCGTCGAGTACGCCACCCGGATCGGGGGGCGCTACATGGGAGAGAGCCTCGCTGAGGAGTTCGGGGCTCGCAACGGCGTCCCCGGCGAGCACCTCGTCAGGCTCTCACCGAGTCGGATCGTTGCCAGAGAGCGCATCGCCGAATGACGATGTCCGTGTCATGGAGCGGGGGGCGCTCGAACGCCCGCCGGCTCATCCCGCCGTTCGTCAGCTGCCGCTGCGGCCGAACGAGAGGTTGCGCAGGCGACGCTCGACCACCACCGGGTCGGACTCGCTGTGCGTCTTGGCGGCGCCGATCTGGCGGAGCCGCTCGCTCACGCGGCTCGTCTCTTCCGCCGCTTCTTTGGACCTACGGTTGCGCATCATCTCTCGTTCCTGCCTGGTCGCTTCCTACCCAGCCCTATCTCGTCACCCGAACCGTCTCCCCCGATGGTCGCCCTATGACCAACCGTGAGTGATATCGGCAGAGGATGGCACATTCCGCAGTAGTCCGTCGTGGGGTTTTCCCTGTTCGCGCCGTGACTAGTCACCTAGTCATGCCGGGCCGCGCCGCATGTTCGGTACGCTCGCACCGGCAGGGCTCACGGGCTCCAGGCATGGAACCGTGAGTCCTCGCGCCGCATCTCGAGCCTGATGCCGAAAGCGTCGGAGAGCGCCTCCGTCGTGAGCGTCTCGTCGAGCGGCCCCGCCGAGACCACGGCTCCCGACGAGATGATGGCGACGTGTGAGAAGCCGGGAGGGATCTCTTCGACGTGGTGTGTCACCAGCACGCACGCCGGGCTCGCCTGGTCGCTGGCCATTGCGCCGAGCGACGCGACGAGGTGTTCCCTGGCTCCCAGGTCGAGGCCCGTGGTCGCTTCATCGAGAAGCAGGAGCTCCGGCTTCGTCATGAGGCTCCTGGCGATGAGTACGCGTTGCTTCTCGCCGGCTGAGAGGGTCCCGAACGTCCTGTCGGCGAGGTGCCCCGCCTCGAGCCGGTCCAGGTTCGCCCGCGCGCTGTCCCAATCGTCCGGCCGGTACTCGTGCCAGCGGGTGTCGACGAAGGCGGCGTGCTTGCCGGTGATGACGATCTCGATGGCGGGGAGCGTCACCCGTACCAGGGCGGCCGGGCCGGCCCCCGAGTACCCGACCCTCCTTCGAAGCTCACGAACATCGAAGGCGCCCCGCGCCTTCCCGAGCAGGCGAACGGTGCCCCGCGTCGGCGCCAGGTACATCGAGGCGACCTGCAGCATCGTCGTCTTGCCTGCGCCGTTCGGTCCGAGCACCACCCACCGATCGTGCGCCGCCACCCTCCAGTCGACATCGCGCAACAGGTGCCTGCCCTCGCGCACCACCGAGACGCCTTCGAGGGCGATGATCTCGGCGGGGTCATCCGGCATGGGGCAGAAAGCTACTCGACTGGCCGGAGAGGCCATACTGTCCGCATGACCCGCTTCACGTCCCCGATCCGTCCCGAGCCGCTGGCGGTCGGCGACCTCGCTCCTGATTGGCACCTGCGCCACACGTTCGACGACTCGGTGTCGCTGGAACGGCTGTGCGAGAGCGGCCCCGTCGTTCTCGCCTTCTACGTCTTCGACTTCGGCGAGATATGAAGCCACGAGCTGTCCCAGTTGGGGGCACTCGCACCTGAGATCCGCGCCGCCGGGGCAGACATCGCTGCCATCGCCGTGACCGCGACGTTCTCACAGATGGCGTTCGCCAAGACGCTCCCGCTCGATTTCCCGCTGCTCTCCGACTGGGACGGCGAGGTGTGTGGCGCATACGGCGTGCGATACGAGATCTGGAAGGGCCACCGCGGCCTGGCGAAGCGATCTCTGTTCGTCGTGGACGAGGACCGGGTGGTTCGCTACGTCTGGTCGGAGGAGAACGCGCTCGAATTGCCCGACTTCGGGCCCGTCGTCGAGGCAGTCTCGTCGTTGCAGAAGGGCGACTCCCGGTCGTCGTCCTCGTGACGGCTCCCCGGTAGATTCCCCAGGATGCCGATCGAGCCGAAACGCGACGACCCAGTGTTCGACGTCGCAGACATGGATCTCACGACGAGCCCGGGCGACGACTTCTACCGGTACGCCAACGGCGGATGGATGGCCGCCAACCCCGTCCCATCGGACCACTCTCGGTGGGCGGCGTTCGACGAGGTCCGCAAGGCGAACGAGGACATGCTCCACGAGTTGCTGCAAGCGGCCGCCGCCGGCGACGAGCCGTCCATCGATGGGCGCGTTGCGGCCTACTACCGGGCCGGGATGGACACTGAGCAGATCGAGCGCCACGGGCTGGCGCCGCTCGCCGAGCACTTGGCCGCCATCGATGCCATCGAGGACGTCGCCGGTCTGCGCTCGGTCGCCGCCCGGCTGGCCGAGGTCGGCGTGAGTCTGCCCATCGACGCCGGCGTGCTGCCGGACTTCGACGACAGCACCACCCACCTCCTCTACCTCGACCAGGGCGGCCTCGGCCTTCCGGAGCGGGACTACTACTTCAGGGAGGACGAGCAGTCCTCCCTGCTGCGCAAGCAATACGTCCAGCACGTCGCGGCCATGCTCGAGCTCGGCGGGCACCCCGACCCGGGAGACTCCGCCGCGGCGATCCTCGACCTCGAGACGGCGCTCGCCGAGCCTTCGTACACGAACACCCAGCAACGCAACATGGATCTCGTCCTCAACCGGTTCGCAGCCACCGATCTCGAAGCGCTCATGCCGCGCTTTGGGCTCCCGGCGTTCCTCGACAGCGTCGGAGTCACCGGGATCGAGGCGGTCAACGTCGGCAACCCGGGGTTCTTCGGAGAGGTCGACGAGATCCTCACGAGCGCATCCGTCGAGACCCTGAGGGCCTACGCCACCTGGCACCTGCTCTCGGCAGCGGCGTCCTCGCTTCCGAAACGCTTCGAGGACGAGTCGTTCGACTTCTACGGACGCATCCTCGGCGGCCAGCAGGAGCAAAAGGAGAGGTGGAAGAGGGTCCTGCGGGCCGCCACGGCCGAGATCGGCGAGCTGGTGGGCAAGGTGTACGTGGCACACGCCTTCGGTCCCGAAGCCAAGGAGAGAGCTCAGCAGATGGTCGCCAACATCATCGAGGCCATGGCGGGTGCCATCCGCTCCCTCGAGTGGATGGGGGACGAGACCAAGGTGGCGGCACTCGCCAAGCTCGACGGATTCTCGGCGAAGCTCGGGTATCCCGACGTGTGGCGGGACTACACGGCCCTCTCCTTCTCCGGGGGGCCGTGGGTGACGCTTCGCCTCGACGCCAAGAGCTTCGAGTTCCGGAGGCGGCTCGGTCAACTCCACGAGCCGGTCGACCCGAACGAGTGGTCGATGGCCCCCCACGAGGTCAACGCCTACTACCACCCCCTGCGCAACGAGATCGTCTTCCCGGCAGGCATCCTCCAGCCACCCTTCTTCGACGCCACGGCAGACGATCCGATCAACTACGGCGGCATCGGGGCGGTGATCGGCCACGAGATCACCCACGGCTTCGACGACATGGGGAGCCGATTCGACGCCTCAGGCAACTTCGCCAACTGGTGGAGCGAGGAGGACAGGGCCGAGTTCGAGCGGCGAGCCGACGTGCTCGTCGACCAATACGACGGGTACCGCGTCGTCGGCGACCTGCCGGTCAACGGCCGCCTCACGCTGGGAGAGAACATCGCAGACCTCGGAGGCCTCACGATCGCCTTCGAAGCCCTGCGTGTGGCGATCGGCGACATGGTCGGCCCTCTCATCGGCCGGCTCACGCCCGCACAGCGGTTCTTCCTGTCGTTCGCCAGGGTGTGGCGCTCGAACGAGACGGACGAGTACCTACGACTCAACGTCCAAACCGATCCCCACTCACCGCCGATGTTCCGATGCAACGGGGCGCTCGGGAACCTCGACGAGTTCGCCCGAGCCTTCGATCTGGACGACGACGACCCCATGATGCGGGCACCGAACGTGCGCGCCAAGGTCTGGTGAGCGGCGCCGAAGCGCCGCGTCGAACAGGTAACCGGCCTCCCGCTCGTGTTCGAGCTCGCCGTCGCATGTGAACTTGTGCACCTCGGCACGGATGAGCCGCTCGTTGGGGGCAGCAGCTGGGGGTCGGGGAGTGAGCCGCCGCAGCAGGCAGAGCCGATCGCTACGGTTGGACTCGGGTACAGAGGCGATCTGAGGGAGGTGGCAGACGACGGTTCTGATGGAGCGACGCGGTGGTACATGGCCGCAAACCAACACAATGAGGAGTGCATAAACCGCATTCACCAACCCAGGAGGAACAGAATATGAGACGCATCACCACTGTTCTCTCGGTGATTACCCTATTCCTGCTGGCGCTGCCACAGGCAGCACTCGCTGGCTCCAAGGAGAAGCAGCCGATAATCGAGTTCGCCACGGAACAAGAGGTCACGGGGTCCTTCTCCATGCTCGATCGGCAATCGGACGGGGTCGCCACAAAGATCCGCACTCGGGTAACCGGGGGAAATGCCTACACGGCTTGGTACGTCATTTTCAACAACCCTGATGATTGCAGCGGCGATTGCGGCGAGGACGACATATTCAACGCCGACGGCAGTCCCAACTTCGAAACCATCAATGCAGCGCGCATCTCGGTGGTGTGGACCAAGACCGGTGGGGTGGCCAACCCCGCGGGACGGCTAGCACTCAACGGAGGCCTCGGCGTTGGCGAAGTTCCAAACGGCGGCCCCGGGATCAAGGTAGTGATCGGCCTACCGTCCGACGGCGCACTGGTGCCCAGTCCGGTGACCGGACTCGAGACCACAGCAGCCGAGATCCATCTGGTCATCCAAGACCACGGACCCGCCCATTCGGATCCAGCCCTTCTCGAGCTGCAGACTACGTCCTTCATGGGAGCGTGCAACCCGGACTGCGTCGACATCCAGTTCGCGGTCCACAAGTAACGACCTCTAGGAGACAACCCGCATGTTCCGGGGAGCCGTGCCCCTGACGGGCGGGCTCCCGGGACCGCGGAGCCTGCGCCGGTCGGTGGGTGGTGAGGGCCTGGGAGACGTTCGGCCCCTGCGCAGGGTGCCAGTAGTTGATCGGTTGGAAGCTCGGTGGGTATTCAGTGGGTGTGGAAGCCGGTCGTAGCACGCGACCGAGACGTTGCTTCGGGTCGGGGCGGCGGCGGCGCTATTCGCTGCGGCTCTGCTCATCGATGGTGTGCTTCGGCCCGGAACGAATCGATCCACGAACGCCGTGGTTGTGCGAGCGAAGTTCGAGTCCTTGACGTCGAACAATTTGCGTCTCGATGTAGCTTGTATGCGCGGCTTCGCAGGTTGATGGAGGTAGAGGACTCATGACCGCTGAGTGGTTGTGTTCGAGCGATGGAACGTACGGCCGTGGACGAGTGAAGTGGCAGCGGTGTTCCTTGGGCTGGTGTTCTCGATGCTGTCGGCGTGTGAGGAAGCGCCCATAGCCGACGGTGTGCCGACATCGGCCGCGGGCCCGACAGTTGGATCATCGGTGGCGGCGTCGACCTCGGCTGTGATCGACGCGCCGACGGTTTCAACGATCGTGGTCGAGCCTGACGCCAAAGTGGTGGCGCCGGTCGTGGCGCTGTTGCCGCTGGTGGAGGGGATGATCGACCACGGCGGCGCCGTACTCTCGGCAGTTCGTGGGGACGACGTGTTCGACCGTGAGGAGCACCAGGCGTTCCGGTTCTATGCGTCGATCGAGATTCGAGATGTCGACGTTCTGTGGGCGCCGTCGCCTTCGGCACGGGCGGACGCTGAATCTCTCACTGAGCTACGAATGCTGCTGGACGATGCAACGGAGAACTGGCTGCTCAGCGATGCGAGCGGAACCGAGATCGTTGCCCTCTGGAACCCCTTAGGGCAGGGGACGTCACTGGTGGCCCCCGTCGCCGACGACAGATCCGAGAACCCGGGAATGGTTGGTGTGCTCCACGACATGATGCGATCCCTTCCGTCCGCCGAGTTCGCAGTGTCGCTCGACGACGAGCAAAGCTGCGGGCCTGCCGGCAAACCTGACCCGGGGCTGACCGAGTTGGAGGCACTCCTCCTCCATGTCCGGGCCGCCGAGAAGTCGATCGTCGGCCGAGAGCATGGAGCATGGATCATCCGAACCGCCGAGCGTCTGACCGAGGAGCTCGCCATGGAGGATCTATTGACCGGGATACGGGTGACGGCGGACATCAACGACATCGAGCGGCAGTTACAGAGCGGTGTCGCCGAGGGAGATGTGGTGGCATGGCCCGTCGTGCCGGCGCTGGTCGACACTCGGGCGTTCGACGGAGAACCGATGCAGACTTACCTGTTGGCCGAGGACGGAACGATCCTCGGTCACTTCCCGGTCTCTCGAGTCGACACGGAGTACATGATCTCGCTTCCGCTCCCACACGAGCCCGGACCGATCAGCGTCGTGTTCGCGCCAACCGGATTGCTCGCCTGTGAGCAGCTCCCCGACGACTTGATCGACGTCATGGCGCTGCCCTACGAAGCGGTCGGTGGCGACACGAGAGTCGTCATCGACTTCGGAACCGGCTCGTACACAGCGCTGAGCGGTCCCGAGTTCGTGGCGCTCATCGAAGCGCGCACAGCCATCGACCAATAGCGATCGACGCGTCGCCGACCCCGAGCGAGAACACAAGCGGGCTCACCGTGATGGGTTTCGGAGAGGCGCCGAAGCGCTCGAGCTCACCGGCCTCGTAGGAACAGCTTTCCGAGCTCGAGGGTATGCTCGAGGTGGTCGCGGGTCACCTGCTCGGCGGTGGCGATGTCGCCCCTCTCGATGGCGTCGAGCAGTTGATCGTGCTCGGCGTTGCCTGCCTGGACTCGTTGCGGCGCCTCGTGGATCGAGGTCGCGACGTAGAGCGCCGAGAGGTTCCGGAGGTTCTCGAGGATCCGGGCGAGCCTGGGCCGCCGCGCCGCCTCAGCGAGGAGGCGGTGGAACTCGCCGTTGAGGGCGACCCAGCGCGCCGGGTCCGGCTCGGCCTTCATTGCCTCCGTCATCGCCCGTGCCTTCGCCAGGTCCTGCGGATCAGCGTTCCTGACGGTCGCCGCGGCGACCAGCGGCTCGAGTGCCATGCGGATCTCGTAGAGCTGCTCCAGTTCGTCCATGGTCGCCGGGTGGACTTGGACGCCCCGGTGCGGGTCCCCGTCGAGCAGGCCCTCGGCGACCAGTTGGCGGAGCGCTTCTCTCACCGGAGTCGTCGAGGTCTCGAAGCGTTCGGCGATCTCGTTCTGTAGGAGCCGGGTCCCCGGCTCGTATGCGCCCCGAAGGATGTCCGAGCGCAGGCGCGCCGCCACCGCCGCCTGTGCGGTTCGATGCCTGATGTGGTCGCCTTCGGTGATGAGGCACCCTCTCGGTCAGTGTGCAAAGTACACGATCGCCACGGCCCTTTCTCGTCATGCGCGCCGCTCGCAGGCCACGGGCAGCTGGCCCGCGGGCGAATCCCCACAGCCACACGCCATTCACGAGCGGCCCGGCTCCGTACTGTATACAATCGATTGTGGAGGGTCATTGAAGGACCATCACGACGGCGGGGCAACCGGCAATACCAGCTGCTGCGCCGCGGCCCGCACTGTTCCGAGGTAGTGATCGCGAGCCGCACCTGCGGTCCGTTCGGCGGTCGGCGGGCAACCCGCCGCTGCCGGGCAACGCAGCAGGCATCGGCTCACGACCACTCGACGAGGGAGAAAAACGAGGAGGAAGGGCATGACACGACGATGGATGTCCTTGCTGGCCATTTTCGCGGCGTTCGCGTTGTTCGCGGCGGCGTGTGGTGGTGACAGCTCGGATGGCGGGGACGACGGCTCGGACGGCGAGCCGTCTACTGGCCCGGCCAACATCATTCGCTTCACGTTCGCACCGGATCCGGTGTGGGACTTCATCAACGACAGCGGACTCAAGGAGGCGATGGAGGAAGAGTCCGGCGTGAGGATCCTCTCCCAGGTGACCTGGGACGAGTTCGGAATCTATGCCGGCGGCTTCGCCGACATCGTCTCCGTCGGCTCGTTCGAGGTGCCCGGCCTCGAGAAGGAAGCCAACCAGGACTCGGTGATCTTCGGCAAGTACAACATCGACCGGTCCGTCATCGCCGTCCCGTCTTCCGACACCACGAGCCAGACGCTCGAGGACCTCGTCGGCCAGCGGATCGCAGTGTGGGACTCGGTGTCGTCGACCCTCATCTGGGGCGTGATCGCCAAGCAGCTCCATGATCTCGACTTCCGGACGGGAGGAGGCGACTTCGAGCTCGTCCAGGTGGACATCACGAACACCGGACCCGTGACGGCGTCGGGCGACACCGAAGGCGGGATCGTGCTTCCCGACTTCGCGGTGCCGCAGCTCATGAACGGCGAGCTGCGGGTGCTGTACGACGGCCGCACGTCGGCCGAGATCTACGTGAACGACATCGCCAACACGCCCGACCACGAGGGACCGATGATCAACATCTTCCTCGCCAGGGGCGACTGGTACGACGAACACTTGACCGAGGTGGGGTTCTTCCTCGAGCTGTGGCAGGCAGGCATCGACGAGTGGCAGGCGAACAAGGCCGAGATCATCTCGTCGTACCCCCAGCACTTCGCGGTTTCGAACGACGAAGAGCTGGCATTCATGCAGGACTGGCTGCAGCAGCACGACTGGTTCGTCGAGACGGTTTACATCGACGACGCCTGGATCGAGGTCGAGAGCAATCTGTTCGACACGATGCGCGAGTCCGAGTTCCTCGGTGAGGACGAGGAGGATCCACGGTTCGAGACGCCTGCTCCGTGAGCTGAGGTGGCGCGAACCGTCGTAGAGGAGACCCTCGAAGAGAGGGTGCTCGGTATCGCCGCCGGCGCGCGCCGGCGGCGATACCTCGCCGTGGTGGTCGGCTGGGCCGGCTTCCTCGTCCTGTGGTACCTCGTCTCCGAGTTCCTCCTCAACTCGGTGCGGCTGCCGCAGCCTCAGAGGGTGGCTCGGGAGGCGTGGAACATCATCCGGGGCGTGGACGGCGCCTTCTTCCCCGAGTTCTGGGCGAGCATCGTTCGGGTGTTCGCCGGGTTCATCGCCGCCGCTTTGATCGGCACGCCGCTCGGCTTCCTCATGGGGCGCAGCGAGTACTGGCGGAACTTCTTCCAGGCACCGGTCGTCGTGGCAGGCTCGGTCCCGGGCATCACCTACGCCGTGATGTCGCTCGTCATCTTCGGCATCTCGTTCTTCGGGCCCGTGCTGGCCGTCGGCCTCATCTCGATGCCGTACGTGGCGCTCAACGTGTCACAGGGGGTGGCGGGCGTCGACCGGCAGCTCGTGGCGATGAGCGTCGCCTACGGGCGCTCGGAGCGGCAGATCTTCCGAAACGTCCTGCTCCCTTCGGTGCTGCCGTTCATCTTCGCCGGTGTCCGACTGTCGTTCTCCCTGGCGTGGAAGGTCGGTCAACTCACTGAGGTGTTCGGGGCATCTCGCGGGATCGGATTCCAGATAAGGCGCAACTTCCAGCTGTTCCGGATGGCGGAGTTGCTGGCGTGGGTGTTCCTGTTCATCGCGTTCATGCTCGTGCTCGAGCGGCAGGTGCTGGTGCGGATCGAGCGCCGACTCTTCCGATGGCGTCAGTGGGACACACCGTGACGGCAACCGTCGCCGGCCCATCCCGCGTCGTTAAGAGGCTTCGCTCTCCGATGGCGGCCCGCTGGACGTCAGCGATCGCCTTCCTGCTCGGGTGGCAGCTCGTCACGCTGGTCTCCACGAGGGTGCCCTCTCCCGTGCGGGTCCTCGAATTCCTGTGGCTCGAGGTCTCGGGGGGGAGCCACGGCGGCGTCGTGCGCGGCGAGTTCATCGAGCACTTCCTCGGCACGCTGGGTCGCTACACGATCGGGCTGGTCATCGGCTTCACGGCCGGGCTGCTCATCGGGGTCCTCATCGGTTCGTCGAGCCTGGCGCGCGCCCTCGCCAGCGACTCGATCCTGGTCCTGCTCGCCCTTCCTGCGATCGTGTGGGCCTTCCTCACGACGATGTGGTTCGGCATCGACGTCAAGGCGCCGATCGTCACGGTCGCCCTCTCCGCCTTCCCGTTCGTCGTCGTCAACGTCGCCCAAGGTGTGCGCAGCATCACGCCGGATCTGAGGAGGATGACCGCTGCGTTCGGCGTCGAGCGGTGGAAACAGTTCCGATACCTGACACTCGGCGCCATCAGCGGCTACGTGTTCGCCGGGTTGAGGTTCGCGGTCATCATCGGCTGGAACGGGGTCCTGCTCTGGGAGTGGTTCGCCGGGCAGAACGGCGTCGGGTTCCGGACTCGCTACTGGTACGACGCCAACCGCTACCAGGGGTTCGTCGGTTGGGTCGTGGCGTTCATCGTCTTCATCGTCCTGCTCGACCGGTTCGTCTTCGCCCGCCTGGAGCGGAGGGCGTTCCGCTGGCGCGACCGGGCAACGGATGTGGAGATCATCGAAGAGACGACCATGGGGCTCTGAGGAGGAACGATCGGATGGCGACCCTCGAGGTGAAGGACCTCATCAAGATCTTCCCCGGCCCGTCCGCCGGGGCGCCGCCCGTTCGGGCCCTCAACGGCATCAGCTTCGACGTCTCCGGCAACGTCTTCGTCTCGATCGTCGGCCCGTCCGGGTGCGGCAAGAGCACGCTGCTCAACATCATCTCGGGGGTGGACAGCGCGACGGCCGGGGAGATCAGGCTCACCGAGGACGGCAAGCGGGCCCGCCTCGGCTACGTCTTCCAGGACCCCCGGCTCCTGCCATGGCGGACGGTCATGGACAACATGCTGTACGTCCGGGACGACGACTCCGAGACGGAAGCGGCCAGGTACCTCGACATGGTGGGCCTGGGCCACACGGTCGAGATGTTCCCGGGCCAGCTCTCCGGGGGCATGCAGCAGCGAGTCGGCATCGCCAGGGCGTTCTCGGTGGAACCCGACCTGCTGCTCATGGACGAGCCGTTCAGCCACCTCGATGCCATCACGGCTCGCTCGCTGCGTGACCACCTCCAAGAGATCTGGGCGAGGACCCGTAAGACGGTGGTGTTCGTGACCCACGACGTCATGGAGGCCGTCCAACTGTCGGACAGGATCATCGTGCTGGCGGCGGGAGGCGTGATATTCGAGGACATCCCGATCGAGCTCCCGCACCCGCGCCGGTCCTCAGACCCCGCCGTCGCCACGCTCCAGGCGGAGATCCTCGGCCGGTTCGAGGTGATGGAGGCCGAGATGGCGAAGCGGCGGAGCGGCTGAGGCTCCGGTCGGTCGTGATCCCCCCCGCTCCTGAGGCGGTCCCGGCGAACCTCGGCGAAGCACAGCGCCCGCCGTGGCTGCTGCCGCTCCTGGCGGTGATGATCCTGGCGCTCGGCTTCAACTGGCCGCTCATCTCGCTCGGTGTCGATGCGATCGACCCGGTGTGGCTCGGAGCGCTGCGAGTGCTCGTGGCGGCGGTGCTCTCGCTCTTCTTCGGTGTGGCGACGGGCCGTCTGGGCCGTCCCCACAGGGGCGACTCGTCGATAATCCTCGGGGTTGCCGTTTTCCGGATCGCCCTGACGATCGCCATCGTCTTCACCGCCGTCCAGTTCGTCCCTGCCGGGCGCTCGTCGGTGCTCGTCTGGACCGCCAGCCTGTGGACGGTGCCGATGGCGGCGATCTTCGTGGGGGAGAGGATGACTCCCCTTCG
Organism: Acidimicrobiia bacterium; assembly: GCA_036396535.1. Lineage (NCBI taxonomy): Bacteria > Bacillati > Actinomycetota > Acidimicrobiia > Acidimicrobiia bacterium. The sequence continues at coordinate 40,496 of DASWKR010000002.1, forward strand.
CTGGCTGGGCCTGGCAATCGGCATCGCCGGGATCGTCTCGATCGTCGAACCATGGCGCCTCGACTGGACGGACGGCGGTGTCGTCGTCGGGCACGCCATGCTCCTGTTCGTCGCCCTGTTCACTGCAGGCGTGACGGTGCAGCTGCGGGGCCACCAGTGGGCGACGACCCCTCTCGACGTCCTGCCGCACCAACTCGGGCTGGCGGCGGCGCTGCTCGTCGGGTGCGCCTTGGCGGTGCACGGCTTCCCGCACATCGACTGGACGTGGGGGCTCGGCCTCAACGTCTTGTACCAGGGCGCCGCGGCGTCGATGTTCGCGACGTGGGCGCAGTCGACGGTCCTGCGGCACTACCCGGCGATCTCGACGCAGCTCGCCATGATGGCGGTGCCCGTCGTCGGGCTCTTCTCATCGGTGGCGATCCTCGACGAGGCGCTCACGTTGGCAGCCGTGGTGGGCGTCGCATGCATCGTCGCCGGCGTCGCGCTCGGGCTGTGGGACGGCGAGTGACCCGTCAGATGAGCAGCTTGTCCTCGTACTCGACCCTCGAGAGGATCCGGGCGTCTCCCTCCGTGACCATGACCATGTCCTCGATGCGGACACCTCCACCTCCCGGCACGTCCGGCACCCAGACGAGTGGCTCGACGGCGAAGACCATGTTCGGCACGAGCTCGAAGACTCCGGCACCCGGCAACGTCTCGCCGATGTAGGGCGGCTCGTTGGCTCCCATGCCGATTCCGTGCCCGATGAACAGGCTGAACAGCCTGTCGTCGAGGCCGTGGTCGGCGATCTTGGCGACGATGGCGTCGGAGACGTCGGCGTTCGTCTTTCCGGGCCGCATCGTTGCCACCCCGGCCATGAGGCCCTCGTACACCGCCGTGTAGATCTTCTGCTGGGTCTTGGTCGGCCTTCCGACGATGGTCGTCCGGCCGATGTCGGCGAAGTAGCCGTTCCACATCGCCCCGATGTCGATGAAGCACAGGTCGCCGTTGCGAACGATCTTGTCGGAGCAGATACGGTGCGGAGGCGACATGTGCTCACCGGTCGCCACGAACGGCGTGATGACGTGCGCCATCTCGCCCCCCAGCTGGTAGAGGGTCTGCATGGCGTCGCCGGCGATGTCCTGCTCGCGCCTCCCCGCCTTCGTCTCGTCGAGAGCCCGTTGCGTCACCGAATCGCCGATGGCGCAGCTCTCCTCGATGATGGCCAACTCTTCGTCGAGCTTCACCAGACGGGCGGCCTGCATGACGGCATCACCGTCGACGATCTCGACGTCCGGGAGGTGTCGCTCGAGCGCCCTGATGAACGAGATGTTCGCCTGGTCCACCCCGATCTTGCCCGAGGCGAGCCCGGCGTCGGACACGAGCCCGCGCAGCGTTCCAGCCACGAAAGCGTCCACGAGCTCGGGCTGTTCCATGATCGGGACGGCGTGGATCGCCGAGAGCCACGGCATGCCGAAGCCCGCCTTGTCGACCTCGCCCCCTGATGCCAGCAGCACAGGATCGACGGAGCCGGTGACGAACACCCCGTTCAGTGAGGTGCTCTTTCCTGCGATGATCTGGGCGCGCAGCGACGTCAGGTAGCGGACGTTCTCGTTCTTCCACATCACGAGGCCGTCGACCTGCGCCTGCGCCAGGGCGTCGCGAACCGCCGCCAGCCTCTTCGCACGCAAGCCCGGGAAGTCGTAGCGCTCCTCCCAGTCGACGGCGAACGGTCCGAGGGCGTAGCGGGCGTGCATCTGTGGCTCTCCTGGTCGGGTCTGTTTTGTGCACAATACGGGTCGGAGTGTCAGACGAACTGCGTCTCCGGCTCCCCGGCGTGAAAGGATCGAGTATGCGCTTCGATGTCGTCGTCAGAGGTGGACGGCTGGTGGTGCCGTACCAGGGCATCGTCGAAGCCGACATCGGCATCGTCGGCGGGACCATCTCCGCCGTCGCCCAAGGACTCGAAGGTGGCGAGGTCATCGACGCCACCGGGATGACCGTGTTCCCTGGGTGCGTCGACACCCACACTCACTACGGGCACTTCAACGAGTTCTATTCGGAGATGCATGCCGAGTCGGCGAACATGGCGGCCCTCGGCATCACCACGTCGATCGTCCTGCTCGACCGGAGCGTCAAGAGCATGGACGGATGGCTCCACCGCAGGGACGACCCGGAGCTCTTCGCACTGCCGGAGACCGGCGAGAAGGGGATCGCCCATGCCATGTTCCGGGGTTCGTATCACCTCGTGGTACCCGAGGCGATCGAGCGGTCTGCCGGGCATTCGTTCATGGACTACGGCTTCCACCTCGGCATGACGAATCTCGCCCAGGTCGGCGAGATCGTCGAGTACGTCGCCGAGTACGGGATCACCTCGTTCAAGGCGTGGCCCGGGTTGTACCAGTGGGCGGCGCTGGCGGGAGAAGACCTGCGCTCGTTCCTCGTGGCGTGTCGCGACTCGGGGGCCCTGCCGTACGTGAACACCGTGAACTCCGCGCTGCAGCAGCAGATCGCCGCCGAGGTGTACGCCTCGGCGGGCGTCGATCCGAGCGCCTCCCCTCCTGCCCTCCTCCGGAGAGCGAACGGCCACCCGCTGGTCGAGACGTACGACATGCAGACGACCCTCTGGCTGGCGAGGTCCGTCGGCTCTCCCCGCATCTGCATCGTCCACGTGACCTCGGCGGATGGCGTCGAGGTCATCCGCTCGTACAAGGAGTCTCACGGACTCGACGTCGAGGGCGAAGTCGGTAGCGCATGGCTCGACCTGTCGTGGCCGGACGCCGAGCGCCTCGGACATCAGGCGACGTGCATCATCCCGCAGCTCGGCGACACCGTCGCGGTCGACGCCCTCTGGGACGGGATCCGGGCGGGCATCCTCACCGTGGCGGGAACCGACGGCGTCGTCTCGCCGACCCCGAGGTTCCCGGACGGCTCGCCGAACCCGATGTACGCGCCACCACCGACGAGGGAGCGCCGCGGGCTCGGCTTCCCGTGCCACATCGTGCATTTCCCGATCACGCTTGACAACGCCATGTCCCGGGGCCTCGGAGAAGTCGCCGTCGCCGAGTTGTGCGCCGCCAATCCCGCCCGACTGCTCGACCTCTATCCGAGGAAGGGGACGATCGCGGCCGGTTCGGACGCCGACCTCGTCGTGGTCGACGTGCGATCCCCGCACACGATCCGGTCGTCCGAGTTGGCGACCACGGCTCCCTTCAACCCATGGGAGGGCAGGGAAGTTCGAGGCTGGCCGGCTCTCACCATGCTTCGCGGGAGTGTGATCGCCCGGGATGGGCGCCCCGTCGGGGTGCCCACCGGCGAGTACCTGCGTCGGAGCGTGTGACTCCCCGGCAGCGCGAGCCGTGCTTCGCTACAGTCCGCTAGGGAGAGTGCATTGTGCACACCCGTGCGCTCGGATTCGTGGGTCGTGTGTGCCCACAAACAGAGCGGCACCGAGGGAGGAGGGCTCGTGAAGAGTTTTCGCTATGCCAAGGTCATCCTGTTGCTCGTCGCCCTGGCTGTCGTAGCCTCCGCGTGCGGAGGCGATGATGGGGGAGGTTCTGACGGCGGGGAGGAGGGGATCGTGAGGTTCGCCTTCGCTCCGGACCCGGCTTGGGACTGGATCGTCGACCAAGGCATCCTCGAGGCGATGGAGGCGGAGTCCGGTTTCCGCATCCTGCAGACGGTGACCTGGGACGAGATCGGGGTGTTCGCGGGCGGGCACGCGGATGTCGTCTCGATCGGTAGTTACGAGACGCCGGTGATCGAGTCGGAGCAGGGCATCGACACCGTGACGATCGGCAAGTTCAACCTCGCCAAGGACGTCGTGATCGTCACGACAGACAAGGACTGGGAGACGTTCGCCGACCTGCCGGAAGGCTGCGTGATCGGTGTCGAGAGCTTCGTCGGCGGATCGACGGTCTGGCAGGCACTCGCTGACGACCTGGAAGGCCGCGAGATCGCCGAAGGCTCCAGCGACCTGCCGATGGCGACGGCGGACTATCAGGTGATGCCGGATCTCGTGATCTCCGGTGACTTCTGCGCCGGGATCATCGACCCGACCCAGGCGATTCCCGAGTTCGCGACCGGCGCCATCAAGACCCTCTACGACGGCAAGTCGGGGTCGCAGATGTACGCCGACGTGTACCAGCCGGGACACGCCGGCATGACGAGCAACAACTTCGTCACGCTCGAGAGTTGGTACGAGGACCACCCGGGCGAGGTCGCCTTCTTCCTGGAGGTGTGGCAGCGGGCACTCGACGAGTGGGCAGCCCACCGTGAGGAGATCATCGACACGTACCCGGAGCACTTCGCGGCCGAGGACGAGTCGCAGGTCCAGTTCATGAAGGATTACTTCGTCGACACCTTCGACTGGTTCGTGACGTCGCCCTACCTCGACGAGGCATGGATCCAAGGTGAGGAGGAGATCACCGAGATACTGCGGCGAGCAGAGCTGATCTCCGACGACCTCGACATGCCGTTCCACGTGTGCATCGATCCGGCGAGCGGCGAGGAGACGTGCAAGCTGCCGTGACGGAGACGCGAGACGAGACGACGGCGCTTGCGGCCGGCTCGACACGGGAACGGGTTGCGCGCCAGGCGGCGAGTATCCGGCGGAAGGCCGTCGGGTACTCGCTGCTCGGCGCCCTCGCCTTTCTCGGGGTGTGGATGTTCGCCCACTTCGTCATCAGGTCTGAGGCGTTCGAATATGTGCCGAGCCCCTGGAAGGTCGGAGATCGGATGCTCGGGTTCATCTTCGGCGATCCCGACCGCAACGTCCCGGCGGGCAAGGTCTTCGAGAACTTCTGGGATACGCTCCGCAAGGTGCTGCTCGGTTGGGGAGGCGCTGTCGTGCTCGGCGTCCCGATCGGCGTGCTCATGGGGCGGTTCCGGTACGCCAGGGACTTCTTCTTCGACCTCGTCTACCTGGCCGCCAACGTGCCGCTCATCGTCTACGCAGTGCTCTCACTGCTGCTGTTCGGCGTTGGAGATACCGGCCCTGCCGTGGTCGTCGCCGTCCTGGTGCTCCCGATCATCGCCATCAACGTCGCTGAAGGAGTCGAGAGCGTCGACCCGAACCTCCTCGCCATGAGCAGGGCATACCGGCTCCCACCGCGAGAGGCGTTGCGACACATCGTGTTCCCGTCGTTCTACCCGTTCCTGTTCGCAGGAGCACGAGTGTCGTTCGCCGACTCATGGAAGCTCGGAGCGCTCACCGAGACGTTCGGGGGGCAGACGGGCGTCGGCGTCCAACTCCGCAAGGCGTTCCAGATTTTCGCGGTTGCCGACCTGCTGGCGTGGATGATGTTCTTCGTGATCTTCGTACTGTTCATCGAACGGGTCGTGCTCATGCGCCTCGAGAGGTACGCCTTCCGCTACCGCCTCAAGCGAGGCGAGGACGTCCTGAGGTACTGACGTGACGGCCGACACCACCACCGTCCAGCGGCCCGACTCCCTCGTCGGGTTCCTCACGGCGCCCAAGACGGCGAGGTGGACGTCGCGCATTCTCCTGATCCTCCTCTGGCAGGTCGCCGGGGGCGTTGGCACCAGAGTGCCGACACCGCTCGGCACACTGCAGTTCCTCGCCGATGAGTGGTCCCGGCCGTACGAGAGGGCGGACTGGAGCGTCCTCAACAACGAGCTCGTCGCCAACCTGCTGGAGAGCCTTCGCAGGGCAGGCGTGGCGTTCAGCGCAGTGCTCATCGTCGGTCTCGTCGTCGGGTACGCCATGGGTCGCTACTGGCGGGTCCAGGCGTTCTTGACCGATCTCGTGATCATCGGGATCGCCTTGCCGGCGTTCATCTGGGCGCTGCTGGCCGTCATGTGGTTCGGGTTCAGTTTCAGGGCTCCCGTGTTCGTCGGCTTCGTCTCGGCTACCCCGATGCTCATCGTCAATGTCTTCCAAGGCTCGCTTGCGGTGCCGCGCGAGTTGCGCGACATGTCGGACTCGTACGGCGTCCCGTTCCGCGACCAGCTCCGCCACCTGGTGCTTCCCTCGATGATGGGGTACGTCGTCGCCGGGTTCCGTGTCGCCGTCCTCGCCGGGTGGGGGGCGGTGTCGCTGGCGGAGTGGTTCGGTAACAACCAGGGCGCCGGGTACCGGGCCCACTATTGGTACGACACCGGGAACTTCGAGGGGCTGATGGGCTGGGGGATCGTCATCCTGGCGGTCGTCATCACGGTCGACAGGACAGTTCTCGAGCGAATCGTCCGGGCCTCGTTCAAGTGGCGCTCGAACATCGGCGGACTCAGCGTCGCCGAGTCGCGCACGTGACGGCGCGAGAGGAGGAGTGACGTGGCAGTGTTGACGGCGACCAAGGTCGTGAAGGACTTCCCGCCGCCGACGAAGAACCAGCCGACGGTGCGCGCCCTCGACGGCATCGACTTCGACATGCGGGGCCAGACCTTCGTCTCCATGGTCGGGCCGTCGGGGTGCGGCAAGTCGACGTTCCTGAACATCGTGTCCGGTATCGAAACGCCGACATCCGGTGCTGTTGCCGTCACCGCGGACGACGGCAGGCCGGCCAGGCTCGGCTACGTCTTCCAGGATCCGAGGCTCCTCCCATGGCGGACCGTGATCGACAACCTCATGTACGTCCACCTCGACAAGTCGGACGCCAACCGCAAGAGCATCGGCGAATTCATCGACCTGGTGGGCCTCAAGGGGTTCGAGCACATGTATCCCGCTCATCTCTCCGGAGGGATGCAGCAGCGGGTCGGCATCGCCCGGGCGTTCTCCGTCGAGCCCGATCTGCTTCTCATGGACGAGCCGTTCAGCCACCTCGACGCCATCACAGCCAGGTCGCTGCGGACCGAGCTGCAGCGGATCTGGGAGAAGACGAAAAAGACGGTGCTCTTCGTCACGCACGACGTGCTGGAAGCCGTGCAGCTCTCCGACCGGATCATCATCGTCGACTACGGCGGGAGGAACTTCGCCGACATCCCGATCGACCTGCCGTACCCGAGGCTCCAGACCGATCCGGCCGTGGCGACGATGCAGGCCGAGATCCTCGCCGTGTTCGAGGACATGGAGCAGCGCAGGGAGGAGCTCGACCCGAGGATCGCCGAAGAGGCGGAGGCGGACGTCGGCCGTCGAAGGCTGGGCAGCCGGGGCGAGTCGTCGTGACAGAGGTCGGGGTTCGACGACCCCGTCTAGCCCGATAGCGAGATACCCGAGGAGGTAGCGTGCTGCGACACACGGCACTGTTCATATGGCGTGATTCGACGACAGCCGAGCAGAAGCTCTTGACGAAGAAGGGCCTGGCGTACCTCAGCTACGGTTGCCCTTCCGTGCGGGCTGTCGACTTCGGCGTCGACCTCCTCGGGGGGAGCCAGCGGCTCCTCGACGTCAAGCCGTGGGAGAGGACGCCCATGTGGCGGGCCAGGACGGAGGGTCCGCCCACGAACTTCGACCTGTCACTCAACCTCGACTTCGACGACGAGCAGGGTCTCGACGACTACAACCACGACGACGTCCATCACGAGGTCGGGGCCTGGGATGCCGCGGTGTGCCGGCCGGAGAGGACCGCCAGGGTCGACTGGTGGTACGACGGCCCTCCGAGGATCTCGAGGGGAGGCGTGCGCCACACCACCCTCTTCCTGTGGGACGAACAGGCAGCGGACTCGGCAAAGGCGGACGTGCGACAGGCCTTTCGCTCTCTGGACGGGGTTGGCGGGGTCGAATCGCTCCTGGTCGCAGACAACGTCGGCACGCTCAAGACGGACTATGACCTCATCGTCGACGTGATGCTCGACGACGCCGAGTCGGCGAAGTCCTTCCTCGAGCACCCGGCTCACCTCGAGGCGGTCGGGCTGGCGGCAGGAGCGACGCTCTTCGAGTGGACTGCCAGGATCACGCACACCATGGGCCTCGGATGAGGCGAGCTCTCCCAGGACGCCGTGTTTCGTCAGGGGGAGGTTGAATGCGGGTCATCGACATCCATGCCCACGTCACCCCTCAGAGGTTCTCACGCGCCATTGCCGAGAAGGGATCCTGGCATGGCCTCGGGCCGGAGTTCGGTGAGTTGGAGAACCCCAAGAACCTCTGGGACCCGCAGAGACGCATCGCCGACATGGAGTCGCTGGGGGTGCACACCCAAGCCGTGTCGTCGACGGATTGCTTCTACCAATACGACAACGAGCTGCCTGCTGCCATCGCCATCGCCAGGGACGCCAACGACGAGCTCGCCGAGATGCAGCGGAATCATCCGCAGAGCTTCACACCTCTCGGCACGGTGCCCATGCAGGACGTCCCGGCCGCGGTCGCCGAGCTGGAGCGGCTCATCGGCGAGCTCGGCCTCAAGGGCGTGATGATCAACGACCACGTCAACGGGAGGACATACGAGCACGACGAGTTCTTGCCGTTTTGGGAGGCGGTCGAGGGCCTCGGGGCGGTCGTGCTCTTCCACCAGTACACGCCCACGATCGTGATGTCGCGGACGACCAGGTGGTTCCTGCCGAACTCGATCGGGAACCTGGTCGATCGGGCGGTGACGTTCGGGACGCTCGTGTTCGGTGGTGTCATGGACCGGTTCCCCGACCTCGAGCTGGTGCTCGGCCATGCCGGTGGGTATACGGCGTTCGGCGTCGATCGCATGGACAAGGGGTGGGAGGCGGCGGCACTCGACTACATGCCGAGTGAGCCCAGGATGCACATCCAGCGGCCCCCGAGCGAGTACCTGAGCCGTTTCTACTACGACAGCGTCACCTACAAGGAGACGTCGCTGCGATTCCTCATCGACAGGGTCGGCATCGACCGGGTCGTGTTCGGCACGGACTATCCGGCGCCGATGGTCGTACCGGACGCGGTCAACTGGATCATGGGACTCGAGAGCCTCGGCGCCGACGAGAAGGAGGCGATCCTGTGGAAGAACCCGGAGCGCCTACTCGGCCTCTGAGCCCTGCCTGCTCACGTCGACAGCGCCCGTGCGACGTCGACGCAGTGCCGGACGACAGCGGCCACGTCTCCCGGTTCCGGCATGTCGAAGAGCGAGCGACGCTCCGATCCGTCGATCGTGCTGTCGGAGACGACGAGGTTCGGGAGCCTGCCGGTCAGACCGACGATCGACTCCAGAGCCGCCAGGACGAGGGCCTCACCGTCCGCGTTGCCAGGTCGAGCCTTGGCGACCAGACGGCCCCTGACTGCGATCGTTGCTCGTCCCGGCGGCCAGACGTGGGCGGTGAGGACGGTCCTGCGACGGATGTCGAGCGCCATCCCGAGGTGCGGGAACACTGCACCGTATATCAGCACGACCGACCGGCGCCCTCCGCTCACCCCCACCCGCACCGGAACCCCGTCGACACTGCCGGCGAGGCCCGCGGTCCACGACATGGCGGCTCCTCCGGTGATCGAGCCTCCGGCCTTCTCTAGTGGCCCGGCGACGTAGTCGATTCCGAGGAGGCGGGCCGCCTCCGGCATGGGGTTCAGCTCGGCATCCATCTCGATGGGATTGTCGTCATCGCCGGGTGGTGCCGCGGCGGTGCGCCCGGAGGAGGCGGTCCACGGTTCGAGGTCCCGCAGGTCTGCTTGCGGTCTTGGCACTCACCTCGCTCGGATGGACCTCGGAGGAGGGAACCTTGGATCCGGGGTCTATCGTCGTCGGATCGCGTGGCGCCGAGCCGGGCGTCATTGTTTCGAGCGGCTCAGGCGAACCCCTGGCCAGCCACCGCTGCGACGTCTGTGTCTCGATCACCGATGTCGAGGCAGATCAGAGCGCCATCTACGTCTTGGCGGAGCTCGACGCGGCGGGTGGCGCGGATGCGGCCGTGCTCTCCCTCGATCCCGCCTCAGGAGCGTGGTCGACGCTGACCGATGATCTGGCCGACCCGTCGGGGCTCGCACTCGCGGGCGGCGGCTCGCTGGCGATCGCGGACAACACGCCCGGTGGGGTCGTCATCGAGTTCGTCCATGCGGCGACCGGAGCGAGGTCGCGCCTCGCCGCCGGGCAGTCGATCGCGCGGGCATTCGGGCTCGACACCCGGCGAGGGGAGTTCGTCGTCGCCGGGCTGCTCGAAGAGGGTGGCAGGGGAGCGGTGTTCGAGATCGACGCCTTCGGGGCGGTGACCGTGCTCGCAGAGGCCGGGGAGGAGAGGACTGCCCTTGCCTCTCCGGTCGACGTCGCCGGGTCGGGCGACGTGCTCTATGTGCTCGACATGAGGAGCCGGGGCGTCGGCGTCCAGGACGAGGGCCGCATCTTCATGATCGACGGCACCGGAGAGGTCAGCCTGCGAAGCGTCGGTGTCGAGGGCGTCGTTCGAGTCGCCGGGTCGGAGCCCTTCCTCGGGATCGATGTCTCGGCGGGGCTCGTCTACGTCGTCGACCTTGCCACCGGCAGCGATCGCGGCGGCATCAACGCCTTCGACCCGGAGACGGGTACGTTCACCAGCATCACGGACGAGTCGCTCATCGACGACCCGACGGGACTCGCCGCGGTCCCGGGCGCAGCCGACGGCGACGTCGATCTGCGGGGCGAAGGCGGCCTCTCGTGGCGCCTGCTCGGCTTCCTGGGGCTCGCTTCGACCCTCATCGTGGCGGCGACGCTGCTCGGCGTGAGACGGCTCGCTCGGTGATTCCGCTCTTGCGTCCCTGCATCGCACTACCGCGACGGAGGGACGCAGGAACGGATTCCGTTCGTCAGCCTGCCGCCATCAGAGAGATGATCTCGAACGCGACGTTGGCGGCCGCGATCGACGTGATGTCTGCGTGGTCGTAGGCAGGGGCGACCTCGACGACGTCCGCTCCGACGAGATGGAGACCGGCGAGGCCGCGCAGGATGCCGAGCAGCTCACGGCTGCTGAAGCCTCCCGCCTCCGGCGTCCCCGTCGCAGGGGCGAAGGCCGGGTCGAGCACGTCGATGTCGATCGAGAGATACAGCGGCAGGTCGCCCACCCGGCTGCGGATCCGCTCGACGTACCCGTCGATCCCGATGGCTTCGATCTCCCACGTGCCGATGACCGAGAATCCGAAGCCGGCATCCTCCTGAAGGTCTTCCGGTCCGTACTTCGAGCCGCGGATGCCGACGTGTATCGAGTGTCCCGCCACGAACAGGCCCTCTTCGGCGGCGCGGCGGAACGGGGTCCCGTGGGTGTACGCAGCCCCCATGTACGTGTCGTACGTGTCGACGTGGGCGTCGAAGTGGACGAGAGCGACGGGTCCGTGGACACGGTGGACGGCTCGCAGGAGTGGGAAGGCGATCGTGTGATCCCCGCCGAGCGTGACGATGCGCCTCTCCCCGGACACGAGCTCGCCCGCCGCCGTTTCGATGGCCGCGATGGCGTCGTCGATCACGAACGTGCTGCAAGCGATGTCGCCGGCATCGACGACCTGCTGATCGCCGAAGGGTCGCAACTCGAGGTCAGGGTGCCAGTTGCGCAGCGTCCTCGCTCCGTTCCTGATCCCGATCGGGCCGAATCGAGCGCCCGGCCGGTAGCTCGTCCCGATGTCGAACGGGGCACCGACGATCGCCACGTCCCACTCCGGCGCCTCGTCGATCCTCGGGAGCCTCGCAAACGTGTGCGGCCCCATGAACCGCGGGAACTGCCGCCCATCTGGGGGACCGAGCCTGCCGTTCTCGTCGGTGTACGAGATGTCCATCGCAAGCGAGCCTAATGGGCGGCAGGTGTGGAATGGTGGGAGCCGGCGGCGGGGGCTACGCCCCGGAAGTGCGGCGTTAGGATCGGCGCCCGAGCCGAACATCCTGCGGCGGCCGTGCTCCTGCCGGGATTCGCTCGACCAGGTACCAGTTAGGAGGACTTCGTGGGTGATCCGGTACGCGTAGCGTCGATCGGACTCGGGTGGTGGGGCGGCAGGTTGGCTGCCGCGGCACCGGAAGCCGGTTTGGAGCTGACCTCCTGCTTCGCCCGCGACGCCGAAGCCAGGAAGGCATTCGCCGAATCCCACGGCTGTACCGCAGCAGAGTCGCTGGAGGCGCTTCTGGCGGATGATGCGGTCGAGGGGGTGCTGCTCGCTACACCGCACTCGACGCATGCGTCCCAGATCGAGCAAGCGGCCGCGGCGGGCAAGCACGTGTTCGTCGAGAAGCCGCTCGCCGTCTCGTACGCCGACGCAGCCAGGGCGGTCGCCGCCGCTCAACAGGCCGGGATCGTGCTGCAGGTCGGCCACAACCGGCGCCGCCAGCCCGCCAACCGGCGCATCAAGGAGCTGATCGACGACGGGACCCTCGGCCAGGTCCACTACTTGGAAGGAAACCTCTCCAACCCGCGCGGGCAGACTCCCCGCGTCGGCTGGCGTTCCGAGCCGAGCGAGAGTCCCCTCGGTGGCATGGCGGGCCTCGGGGTGCACATGATCGACACCCTGCAGTATTTCGCAGGCCCGATCGCCGGCGTGGCAGCCATGAGCAAGCAGCTCATGGCGCCCTCGTCGCTCGACGACGTGACGGCGATGATCTTCGAGTTCACCGACGGACCGATCGGCTGTCTCGGGACATCGATGGTGATCCCGGACAAGGCGTTCGTCGGGGCGTGGGGAACCAAGGCAGCGGCACACAACGATCTCGACGGCGAACGGGTTCGCCGCCAGGAGACGGGCGACCGGGACTGGAACGACGAGCCGGTGGCGGTCATCGACACCGTCGTCGACCAACTCGCCGAGTTCGGGCGCTGCATCCGTGACGGCGGCGTGCCCGAGACCGACGGGGAGGTCGGCCTCGGCGTGGTTGCAGTGCTCGAGGCCGCCATGGAGAGCGTTCGATCGCGCCGGACCGTCGATGTGGCCGAGCTCACCTCCGGCTGAGCGGGTCGACGTGGCCTGGCGGGCGCCTGACGCGCCGCGGCGACTGCTCGCAGTCCTGGCAGCATCGGCAGCTTTGCTCGGGGCGTGCGGAGGGAGCTCGGTGATCGCTTCGGTGAACGGCCGCGAGCTGGAGGCGGTCGACGTCGAACAGCTCCACCCTTCGGGTTACGAACTCGATCCGGGCGAGACGGCCCGCAGCCTGATGCTCATCATCGTGCACGACGAGTTCCTGGCCGGATCCCAAGCCCAATTCGGTATCGCGCCGAGCCCCGCCGCTGTCGCCGAGGCGTTCGACCGGCGCACCGCGGCCTTCGGCGACGAGATCGAGGAGCAGCTCGCCGCCATGGGCGTCACCACCACCAGGGTGATGTTCGAGTCGGAGCTCGACGTGCTGCGGACGCTCGTCGAGGCCGAACTGGTGCGCACCGAGTCCCCCGGCTTCGACATCGATCGGGCCTACCGGACGTACCTGATGAACCACGCAACGGTGTGCCTCAAGATCATCAGGCTGGCGGAGCCGGATGACTTCGAGGAGGCGCAGGGTCGCATCGAGTCCGGGGAGGACTTCGCCGACGTGGCCGCCGAGATGTCGATCGACCCGAACGTCACGCGCCCGGAGGGCGAGGTCGGCTCCGGCGGCGACTACGGCTGCGGTGCCCCGGCCGCCAACCTGCCGGAGATCGCAAACGCATCGCTCGACGCGTCACTCGGCAGGCCGACGGGACCATTCGAGACCGCTTCGGGCAGCCATCTGCTCCTCGTGTACGAACGGGAGGAGCCCCGGTTCGACGAGGTGCGAGACGAGGCCGTCGAGCTGGCCATCGTCGACCAGGGACCCGACCTGTTCACGCAGTGGGGAGCCCGGCTTCTCCAGGCCGCCGAGGTGGTGATCGACGAGAGTTACGGTGTCTGGGGTTTCCTCCCCGAGTCCGGCGAGGTGCCCATGGTCGTGCCGACCGACCGCCAGCCGGTGGTGGTGCGCCAGCCCGTCGAGGAGGAGTGAGCGAGACCATGACGACGGTTGGGATGATCGGGCTCGGGATCATGGGCAGCGCCCTCACGTCCAACCTGATCGAGGACGGCTTCGACGTGATCGGCTTCGACATCGACGACGGTGCCGTCGAGGCGCTCGCCGCCCGAGGAGGGGGGGTTGCGCGGTCACCGGCCGATCTGGCTGCCGGTTGCGACGTCGTCCTCATCGCGATTGCCACCCTCGGCGTTCTCGCCGACATCGTCGGTGGTCCGGACGGGGTGATCGCAGGGGCGAGCCCGGGGACCCCTGTCGCCGACCTCGGCACGCTGCCACTCGAGGAGAAGCTGGCAGCGCGGGAGGTGTGTGCTGCGGCGGGCATCCCGTTCCTCGATTGCGCCATGAGCGGCACCGGTGCCCAGGCCGCCGACCGCGATCTGGTCTTCATGGCGAGCGGCGACCAGGACGCCATCGAGCGGATCCGGCCGGTCCTCGGGCGACTCGGCACCGCGGTGCACGATGTCGGCGACTTCGGCAACGCCACGAAGATGAAGCTCGTGGCGAATCTCCTGGTCGCCGTGCACAACGCAGCCGCCGCCGAGGCGCTGCTTCTCGCCGAGAAGGCAGGCATCGATCCGCACCGGGCAATCGAGGTGTTGGCCGAGGGTGCCGGCGGGTCCCGCATGCTCGGAGTCCGCGGCCCCATGATCGCCGACCGTTCGTACCACGAGGCGCCGACCGCCCGGGTGAGCATGTTCATGAAGGACCTCGGCCTGATCGAGGACCTGGCGCGCCGGGTCGGGGCACCTACGCCGCTCCTCGACGTCACGCACCGCCTGTACGAGGAGACGGCGGCACTCGGGTACACGGCAAGCGACGCCGCCGCGGTCCATGCCGCCATAGAGGCTCGGGCGGGAGAGCCGAAGGAGCACGAGGCACAATGGGAGAGCTGACCCTCGACGCCGCCAACCGGATCATCGCCGCCACCTTCTCCGCAGGAAGGCGGATGGGGCTCGGGCGACTGACTGTCGCCGTGCTCGACTCCGGTGGCCACCTCGTCTCGCTGCAGCGCCAGGACGGATCGGAGTTCCTCAGGGCAGGTCTCGCAGTCGGGAAGGCATACGGGGCAATCGGCATGGGGCAGTCGAGCAGGAGCCTCCACGAGCGCTACCAGCGGGCGCCGGGCCTTTTTCAGCCGCTCTCCGACATGACGGGCGGCAAGGTCGTCCCGGTCCCGGGCGGCGTGCTGATCCGAGACGACGACGGCGCCATCCTCGGAGGCGTTGGCGTGTCGGGAGACACGGCGAGCAACGACGAGGCGGCCGCCACGGCAGGAATCGAGGCCGCTGGGCTGCTCGCAGACCACGGGCAACGGGAAGAGTGGCGCCGCACCTGATCGGGGGTCGCACGTGACGTTCGATGTCGCCGTTCGGGGCGCCACCGTGATCTCAGCGTCGGAACGGCGCAACGCGACGGTCTGCATCGCCGACGGCCGGGTGGCATCGGTCGTCGAGGACGACGGAGCCGATATCGATGCGGTCACGGTGGTGGACGGCACCGGCTTGTGGCTCCTCCCTGGAATGGTCGACACCCATGTCCATCTCATGGACCCCGGGCCCACGGACCGCGAGGACTTCCCGACGGGCACCCGCGCCGCCGCGGCGAGGGGAGTCACGACCATCGTCGAGCACACCCATGCGCGTCCGGTGCGCTCGGCCGCCGAACTGACCGAGAAGCGCCTGCACCTCGCGGGCCGGGCCAACGTCGACTACGGACTCGCCGCCCACGTCTGGCCGGACGACATCGAGAGGCTGGCGGACACGTGGCGGGCCGGCGTTGCCTTCTTCAAGATCTTCACCTGCACCACGCACGGAGTGCCAGCACTCGACGCCGCCCGGCTGCGCGGCGCCTTCGATGCCATCGCCCGGTTCGGCGGAGCGACACTCGTCCATTGCGAGGACGAGGAGCTCACGGCGTCGGCCGAGAGGGCGCTGCGTGCCGCCGGGCGTGATGACTTCGGCATCGTCATCGAGTGGCGGAACCGGCAGGCGGAGGCGGTGGCCGTCGCCGTCGCCGCCGCGCTGGCGCTCGAGACGGGTGTGCGGGCGACCATCGCCCACGTGAGCTCGCCAGAGATCGTCTCCATCATCGGCGCCGCCCGGGCGGCCGGCGCAGATGTCGCCGCCGAGGCCTGCCCGCAGTACCTCGTCCTTCGGGAGGCCGAGGTGCTCACGGAGGGCCCGATGCGCAAGTTCACGCCGCCGGCGAGGGCGCGCAGCGACGACGAGGAAGAGGCGATGTGGGGGGCGCTGCGGCGCGGCGACCTGACCCACGTCTCCACGGACCACGCCCCGTCGACGAGGAGGCAGAAGCTGGCCGGGTCGATCTGGGAGGCGCCATTCGGTCTGCCGGGCCTCGACACGACGCTGCCGATCCTGCTCGACGCCGCCATCCGGGGAAGGATCCCACCCGAGGTCATCGTCCGAGCCTATGCCGAGATGCCGGCGCGTCGCTACGGGCTCCATCCCCGGAAGGGGAGCCTGATGGAGGGCGCAGACGGAGACTTCGTGCTCGTCGACCCAGCCGGGAGCTGGATCGTGACGGACGCCGAGGTGCTGTCGAAGGCCGGCTGGAGCCCGTACTCGGGACGGGCTCTGGGCGGTGCTCACGTGGCGACGTACCTGAGGGGCGTGATGGTTGCCGAGAACGGCGCTCCGTTGGACGAACGCACAGGGCGCTTCCTGCCGGGACCCGGAGCCCGATGACGCCATACAATGCACAATCGAGCCCTGTGGGAGCAGCTAGAAGGAGCGGCGGATGACTCGACTGATCGACCTATCGCAGGAGATCTACACGGGGATGAAGGTCTATCCGGGCCATCTCAAGACGGTCGTCTTCCAGCACGCAACCCACAAGGAGACAGCCCCCCGGTTCGAGGGTGGCTTCTCGTTCCAAACCCTCGGCTTCATGCTCAACGACAACGGCCCGACCCACGTCGACTCGTTCAGCCACCTCGACCCCGATTCGGAGGCCGAGACGATCGACCAGATGCCACTCGACCTCTTCTTCGGCCCGGCGATCTGCCTCGACGTGTCCCACGTGCCGGTCCACACGGACATCACCGCCGAGCACCTCGACGATGCGCTCGCCTCCTCGGGCCTCGAGTTGGCGCCGGGCGACATGCTCTTCTTCTACACGGGCACCTACGACAAACACAAGGAAACCGACGAGTACCTGACCGAGTTCGCCGGGCTCGGTGAGTCGGCGGCCCAGTGGATCGTCGACAAGGGCGTCAAGACGTTCGGGGTCGACTCGCCGACCCCGGACAACCCCACGTCGCGGTCGTACCCGGTCCACATGATGTGCCGGGCGCAGCACATCACGCACTACGAGAACCTCGTCCTCACGGACGTCGTCGGCACGCGATTCACATTCGTCGGCTTCCCGTTGAAGGTAGTCGGTGCCCACGGGGGGCCGACGCGTGCGGTCGCCATCATCGACGGCTGAGCGGTGCGACGCTTCGAAGACGAGCGCCTGATCACCGGCAACGGCCGGTATGTGGCCGACCTCGTGCCGGACGACGCTCTGCACCTCTGGTTCGTGCGCAGCCCCGTCGCCCACGGAGAGCTGCGATCGATCGACTCGGGAGCCGCACTCTCGATGCCGGGTGTCGTTGCCGTCTACACGGCCGCCGACCTCGCCCTCGATCCCATCCCGGACAGATCGCCGCCGTGGTTCAAGTCGCACCAGATGCCGCGTCGGCCACTCGTCACCGACCGTGTCCGGTACGCCGGCGACCCGATTGCGGTCGTCGTGGCAGGGTCGTCCCGTCAGGCAGAGGACGCGGCGGAGATGGTCTGGCCGGAGATCGAGCAACTCCCCTCCGTGCTCACGTTCGACGACGCCGTGGCGGACGACGTCGTCCTCTTCCCGAACGCCGGCTCGAACGTCGTCGCCCAGGCGTCTCTCGAGGCGGGCGAGGAACCGGACCTCGGAGACCTCGTCGAGGTGGTCGTCGACGTCGAGCATCCCCGTCTCGCCCCGTCTCCCATCGAAGCCCTGACGATCCTGGCGACCCCCGTTGGAGACGGCCTCCACGTCCACGTCGGCCATCAAGCTCCACACGAGATGAGGGACGACGTCGTCGAGGCACTCGGCTTGGTCCGGGACCAGGTACGAGTCACCGTTCCCGACGTCGGGGGCGCCTTCGGGATGAAGCGGCTCTACCCGGAGTACCTCGTGGCGTGCAAGGTTGCGTTGCTGCAGCGTCGCCCAGTCGCATGGATCCAACCGCGCCGGGAGATCTTCGCCGGAGGGACTCACGGACGAGCGATGCGCCACCGGGTGTCGCTCTGGGCGGATGAGGCGGGCCGGGTCCACAAGGCCCACATGCGTCTCCAGACGGAGGCGGGGGCGTACCCGCAGCTCGGTTCGCGTATCGCCCTCTTCACCCGTCTCGTCGCCGCCGGCCAGTACGACATCCCCAGGTTCGTGTTCGAGCTGACGAGTGTCGTCACGAACAAGGCGCCGATCGCGCCCTATCGGGGCGCCGGCAGGCCCGAGGCGGCACTCGCCATCGAGCGCGCCATGGACGCCGTCGCCAGGGCGCTCCACCTCGACCCGGTCGATGTGCGCCGCGTCAACTTCATCACGAAGCTTCCGCACGAGACCCCGACGGGGGCGACGTACGACTCAGGCGACTACCGCGCTGCCCTCGATCGCGCTCTCGAGTTGCTCGACTACGAGGGCACCAGGGCCGAGCAGGCGAGGCGGCGAGCAGCCGGGGAGACGCCCATCGGCATCGGGATCGCCTCCTTCATCGAGAGAGCGGGCGGGGCGATCGACTCCGGTGAGTACGCCTCGGCCGCCATCGCAGGCGACGGCACACTCGTCGTGAGGAGCGGCTCCGCCCCCTCCGGGCAGGGCCACGAGACGCTGTGGAGGAGCATCGCCGCCGGCGTGTTCGGCGTGGATCCCGCCACCGTCGCCCTCCACATGGGGGACACGGCCGAGGTACCACAAGGCACCGGCACGTACGCCAGCCGCTCGGTGCAGCTCGCCGGATCCTCGATACTCCGGATGGCGCGTCTCGTGCGCGGCCGAGCGGTCGCCGTAGCGGCCCGCATGCTCGAGGCAGCCGAGGCTGACGTCGAAGTGGCGAGCGGCGAGTTCCGGGTGGCAGGCGTCCCCGGAGCCGCGGTCACCCTCGCCCAGGTCGCCGCAGCGGCGGCGGGCACCGGGGAGAGTCTCTTCTCAGAGGAGCTCTACGTTCCGGGCGCTCAGACGTTCCCGTACGGCGTGCATGCCGCCGTGGTGGAGGTCGACATCGAGACCGGGCTGGTGACGATCGATCGCATGGTGGCGGTCGACGACGTCGGCAACGTCCTCGACCCGATGTCGATCGAGGGCCAACTCGTCGGCTCGATCGTGCAGGGCGTCGGCGCCGCCCTCTTCGAGGAGATGCGCTACGACGAGTCAGGCCAGCCCCTCACAGTGACGTTCATGGACTACCTGATGCCTCAGGCCACTCTGCGGGTGGACGTCTCCTCTGATCGCATCGTCAGTCCGGCGCCTTCGAACGACCTCGGCGCCAAAGGAGCGGGTGAAGGCGGCTGCATCGGGATGCCGGCAGCCATCGTCAACGCAGCCATCGACGCGCTGACACCGTACGGCGTGACGGATCTCCAGATCCCCTTGCAGCCGCAGCGGGTGTGGGCGGCGCTGCAGGCCGCGGTCGGGAAGGGCCCACCCTGACGGTCGCCTCGGGAACGGGCACCCGACCACGACCACGGGCGTGTCACCCGCCGGCCGCCGCCTGACACGACATCAGTACTCGTTGGCGACGAGGAGCTCCTCGCACGGGAACAGGGTCGTGAGTTGAGGGCCGTCCTCGGTGACGATCATCATCTCCTCGATGCGGGCAGCCGACTTGCCGTCACCGGCAGGGGCGTACGTCTCGAGGGCGAAGTACATGCCCTCCTCGATCTCGATGGGGTCGTCCAGCGAATTGAGCCGGGAGATGATCGGCCGCTCGTGGAGGCCCACTCCGACACCGTGACCGAACTGCAGCCCGAAGGCGTCCATCTCGTCGACGAACCCGAACTCTTCCGCCCGCGGCCACACCTTGGCGATCATGTCCGTCGTATTGCCCGGGCGCACGAGGTCGATGGCGGCGTCCATCCACTCGCGCGCCTGCTTGAAGGCATCTCGTTGCGAAATCGTCGCCCGGCCGACGGCGAACGTCCGGTAGTAGCACGTCCGGTAACCGTTGAAGGCGTGGATGATGTCGAAGTACGCCTGATCGCCCGGGCGGATGAGACGATCGGAGAAGACGTGCGGGTGAGGTGAGCACCGCTCGCCTGCGATCGAGTTGATCGCTTCCACGAACTCCGACCCCAATTCGAACAGCCTGGCGTGCGCCAGCGCCACGATGTCCGACTCGCGGATGCCCGGCTTGAGTGCTTCGAAGATGTCCTGATAGACGCCGTCCACCATCGCCGACGCCTGGGAGAGGAGCACGACCTCGTCCGGCGACTTGATCTCGCGGGCCCGCATCATCGCCTGCTGACCATCGACGACTTGGAGGCCTTCTGCCTGGAGCGCCAGGAACACGGAGGTCTCTGCCATGTCGACACCCAGCGGCTCCGATGGGATTCCGGCATCGTGGAGGGCGGCCGCGATCTCCTTGGCGGCTCGCCCGTGGAGGCCCGCCTCGGGCCCGATCGCCCCTTGGAGGCCAGTGTTCCCCCCGACGGAGTTCGTCTCGTCGAACAGGTGGGGGAGTTGCAGCCGATGAGCCTTGGCCGCGGAGCCGAAGTCCCACACCTTCGGTCGCCCATCCCTCGTGACGAGCGCCCACCTCTCACCCTTGTTGAATGCCCAGTAGCCGATCTGGGTCGCCGTGGCGTAGCGGATGTTCGAGGTCTCGAAGAGCAGCAGGGCGCCGAGCCCCGAGGCTTCGAGTTGCTCACGAATCCGTCCCAGACGGAACGTCCTGAGCCGCTCGAAGTCGACTCGGACCTCCCAATCGACCCCCATGACGCCAGGTGCCGGCGTCGTCGCCGTCGGAAACTCATCCATGGTCCGGCCCTCCAGACTCTGATCTCTGGGCAAACGTTTGCACGATGGAACGGTCCCCCATCGTATCAAGCCTCCGCCGCCCTCCATCCGCCGCTGTTGCGTGGTCCACAGCCCGATCCTAGGGTTGTCGAGAAGAGTGCAATCGTTTGAAATGAGATTGCCGTTCGTCACGGAGCGTCACCACGGGAGGGAGCCGATGGCAGAAGATCGAACGTTGCTGAAGGGTGGGACCGTCCTCAGCCTCGATCCCGAGGTTGGCAACTTCCGCAAGGGAGACGTGCTGATCGAAGGGTCGAAGCTCACCGCAGTCGCGCCGGAGATCGAGGCGGGCGACGCCGAGGTCATCGACGCCTCGAACACCATCGTGATGCCCGGGTTCGTGGACACGCACCGGCACATCTGGGAGGGCATCCTCAGGAACATCGGGACCGATGTCCCCCTCGAGGGCGACGTGAGCTACCTCGCCTTCATCCTCAACGTGCTCGCCCCGGTCTACAGGCCGGAGGACGCCTACGCCGGCGACCTGATCAGCGCCCTCGGCGCCATCGACGCCGGGATCACCACCTTGCTCGACTGGTCGCACATCCAGGCGACCCCCGACCACTCGGAAGCTGTCATCCAGGCGCTCAAGGACTCGGGCTTGCGGGCCGTGTTCGCCTACGGGAACCCATGGTGGAAGGCCCCGGACGAGGAGCAGGACAACTGGTTCAGAGCGATCGCGGCCAACCACTTCAGCTCGCAGGACCAGATGCTGACCCTCGCATACGCCACGCCCGGGCCGGAGTTCATACCGTTCGAGATGGCCCAGAGCCATTGGGAGCTCGCCAGGGAAGTGGGAGCACGCATCACCGCGCACGTCGGAGTCGGCTCCTTCGGCAAGTTCGACAAAGTCGGTGAGATGGGTCGGGCGGGGCTCCTCGGCCCAGACACGACGTACATCCACTGCACGACGCTCAACGACGACGAGGTGCAGATGATCGTCGACACGGGCGGGAGCGTCTCCCTGGCGTGCCCGGTCGAGATGATGATGGGTCATGGGATGCCGCCGACCCAACGCTTCCTCGATCGCGGTCTCGAGCCGAGCCTGAGCGTCGACGTGGAGACCAACGTGCCCGCCGACTTCTTCACCCAGATGCGTTCGGTCATCTCGCTGCAGCACGCTCTCCTGTTCGACGCCAAGCTCGGAGGCGCCGAGCACGTGCCCGAGCAGGTGACGACCAGGGACGTCATCCGATGGGCGACGATCGAAGGCGCCAAGGCGAACGGGCTCGACCACAAGACGGGGACGCTCACACCGGGCAAGGAAGCGGACGTGATCATGCTGCGCACCGACCGTATCAACGTTCTCCCGGTCAATGACCCGATCGGAGCCGTGGTCTGGGGAATGGACACGAGCAACGTCGACTCAGTCTTCATCGCAGGCAAGGCCAAGAAGCGCGCCGGGGAGCTCGTCGGTGTCGACGTCGCCAAGGTCGCAGAGCTTGCGCACGCTTCGAGAGACTACGTCGTGTCGACGTCCGGCTTCAACCTCCCGGAGATCTGATCGTCACGAGCCAGGACCCGCACCGGCCACTCGCGTGAGCGAAGCCGAGCCGACGCGGCGTGTCGATTCCCGGACGACGAACGTCGGGGGGATGATGATGTCCTCGGCATCGTGACCCGCCAGCAACTGCAAGACGACCTCGCCGACGCGCTGGCCGACTTCGAGGCTCGGGTAGCGGACGGTCGTCAGCGGGGGAGAAAGCAGCCCGACCATCGGAAGGTCGTTGTAGCCGACGAGTGAGACGTCCCCCGGCACACGCAGGCCCGCCGAGCCGAAAACCGAGAGGGCCCCGATCGCCATCAGGTCGTTGTGGGCGAACACCGCCGTCGGGAGCTCGTCGACCCGGTCGACGAGCTGCTCCGTGAGGCGCTTGCCCTCCGAGATGATCGGCCGGCGGGCCTGGTCGCCCAGCTCGATCTCGTCGACCCCGTGAGCTCGGCACACTCGCGAGAAGCCCATGGCGCGGCGGGCGAAGTTCGCCACGTCGTCGGGTCCCCGCAGTTGCGCCACCCGGCGGTGCCCCAACTCGACGAGGTGCTCGGCCGCCGACTCGCCTCCCATCACGTCGTCCTGCACGACCTGGCGCAGGACGGTCTCGTCGAGCGGCCGCGCTGCGATGACCACGGGAATGATCCTGCCAGCAGACTCGAGGATCTCCTGGTCGTCGGCGCGGGCCGATATCGCGACAACCGCGTCGACCCTGCGGCTCAGCATGTGGTCGAGGATGTTCTTGAAGCGGGCGTGGTCGTCCAGGGTCTCCGCCACGATCGCCAGCATTCCCGCTCCTTCGATCGAGCCGGCGACGCCATGGATGATCGGGGTGACGAAGGTGTTCCCCAGGTCGGCGACGACGATGCCCACCGTGGCCGTGCGCCCGCTCTGGAGCCATCTCGCAACCATGTGGGGTCGGTATCCGAGGCGGCCGGCAACGTCGATGATGCGCTGCCGGGTCGACTCCTTGACCTTGAAGTCCCGGGCGGGGTCGAGTGCCCGAGAAACGGTCGACGCATGGACGCCGGCCTCTCGCGCCACGTCGTGCAACGTGACGGTGTCTTTCTTGCTGTGATCCTGTGACACGATCACCGCCATATGCTCGATCGCCGGTGAGTCCTCGCTCGTCGCCGGCTCTCCGGCTCAGCTGCGGCAGGAGTGACCTCGAGCCGCACGGACCGAAAGGCATCATAGGTGGCCCTCGTGGGCGTCCCCAGACCGCTCAACGCTCCGCTTCGATCCTCCGCATCGCCTCGATCACGAAGCCGAGGTCCTGGCCACCCCATCCTCGCGAGATCATGTCACCGAGGACTCGGCGCGTCGTCACCCCCTGCGGCATCGAGGTTCCGGCCTTCTCCGCCGCTTCGAGCACCAGATCGATGTCCTTGGCGGCCAGGTCGAGGGTGAACGTTATCGGGGTGTTCTCCGGGTCGAGGTACTGCGGTTTGCGGTAGCGGACCATCGGGGCGCCGGCCGCGCTCCGACCGACGATGTCGAGCACGGTCTCGGCAGGGACGCCGGACGCCTCGGCGAGGACGACCGCCTCGGCGAGTGCCTCGTTGAGGCCGTAGAGGATCGAGTTCACGGCGAGCTTCAACGTCGCCGCCGAGCCGGCGGGCCCGACGAGCTCCGGGCTGCCGATCGCCGCGAGGACGGGCGCGACTCGATCGAAGAGCTCGGGCGTACCGCCGACCATGATCAGGAGCGAGCCCTCGGCCGCGGCGGGCGTGCTCCCCGACAC
Source organism: Acidimicrobiia bacterium (assembly GCA_036396535.1). Lineage (NCBI taxonomy): Bacteria > Bacillati > Actinomycetota > Acidimicrobiia > Acidimicrobiia bacterium. The sequence continues at coordinate 64,548 of DASWKR010000002.1, forward strand.
AGGCGCGTCGACGAGGTGGGCGCCCTTCTCCTCGACCCGGGGCCTGAGCCCGTTCACGACGGATGGCCCGGAGGTGCCCATGTCCACCGCGACGGAATCGGGGCGCAGCCCTGCGAGCACACCGTCGTCGCCGTCGTAGGTGTCGAGGAGGGCATCGCCGTCTGCCAGCATGGAGATGACGATGTCGCAGCGGTCTGCGAGATCGCGGGCAGTCGCCGCCATCTCGGATCCCTCGACGCGGCAGAACTCCTCCGCCACAGAACTGGTCCGGTTGAACACGACCAGGTCGTGGCCGGCGCGCCCCACGTTGCGCGCCATGTTGCTCCCCATCCTCCCGAGGCCGATGAAGCCTACAGCCACGTCAATCTCCTTTCGATGTGCCGTGCCAACCGATCTGGCAGGTGTAGCGATTCGATCGGTGTGAGGGCCGCCAAACGCTGCAACCCCTGCACACCATTGCGGATCAGTGCATCCTCCCCGATGTAAGCCTCGTCCCCGATGGCGGTCAATCCTCCGGCGGGTAGCCGCCCACTGGGGCGGAGGAGCCCCGCACGACCAGGCTCGGTGACAGCGTCAGGTCGGTGACCTCGATCGTCTCGTCCTCGGAGAGCGACACGGCCATCTCCGCGGCGAAGCGACCGAGCTGATATCCGGGGAGGCGGACCGTCGTGAGTGGCGGTGACGTGAATTCGGTGAGCTGCAGGTCGTCGTATCCGACGATCGACATGTCCTCAGGGCATCGCACCCCGGAGTGGGAGAGGCGATCGAGCGCTCCGACCGCCATGAGGTCGTTCTCGGCGAAGAGAGCCGTGGGCCGCTCCTCGAGCAACAGTATGTGCCCGGCCAGCCGCCTGCCCTCCTGGATCGACGGGTCGGCGGCCTCGTCGTCCAGGTCCACGAGCTCGGCGCCCGCCGCCTCGATCGCCTCCCGGAACCCGTCCGTCCTTCGCTCGAAGGACGACACTCCGGAGGGTCCACGCAGCAATGCGATTCGGCGATGGCCGAGCTCGACGAGGTGGGCGGCCACGAGCCGGGCGCCGAGCACGTCGTCCGGCGCCACCGTCCTCAGGTCGGACCCGGGCAGCGACCGGTCGGCGAGCACCACCGGGACTCTCCGATATGCCTTGTTGAGCACCGCCTCGGTGCCGTTCCTCGCCGCGGTCGTGATGATGGCGTCGACGCTCCGGCTGAACAAGTGGTTGAGGACTCGCCCCATACGATCGATGTCGTCCTGCGTCTCCGCGATGAGCGCCATGATTCCCCGACCCTCGAGGGCGTTCTCGATTCCTCGCACGATCTGGCCCGTGTAGGGATTGCCGAGGTCGGCAACGATCACGCCCATCGTCTGCGACCGTCCTTGCCGGAGGGTCCGGGCGGGGATGCTCGGCTCGTACCCGAGCTCGGCCGCCTTGCGGACGACCCGCGCCCTCGTGGCGTCCGAGACCATGGCGGACTTCTCGTCACTGAGCGCTCGCGAAACGGTCGCCGGGTGGACCCCGGCATGGGCTGCGATCTCGCGGAGGGTCACCCGCGGTGTGTAGCGGACGTCGTCGAGGAGATCTTCAGGCGGCTCACCGTTGTTCCCGTCCGTTGCCAGCTGGTCCTCCGTGACGCCCGGCGCTTCATCAGGCATGTCGACCGATTCTAGGAAAGCATCTCGGGGCGTGTCGTCCCTTCCGGTGCAGGCGGTTTTGCCGGATTCGGCGGCGAGGATAAAGTTCGCCTTCAAACGTTTGCATGCGGCGCGACGTCCCCTGTCGGACCGGGACGCCACAACGACACCGAGAGGACACGACATGCGCGCCGCGGTGTATCACGGGCCTGGAGACATCAGGCTCGAAGAGCGGCCGGAGCCGGCCATAGGCGATGGTGAGCTGCTGATCGAGGTGCTGGCGGCGGGGATCTGCGGCACCGATGTCGGGGAGTACCGGCATGACCCGATGTTCTTCCCCGTCGAGGAGGGGCACCCCATCACCGGGCATCGAGGTCCGACCATCCCCGGCCACGAGTTCTCGGGACGGGTAGCCGGTGTCGCCGCCGACGTCGCCGGGTTCTCGGTCGGGGATCTCGTGACGTGTGGTGCGGGCGTCTCATGTGGCGAGTGCCCGCCGTGCCTCGCAGGCAGGACGAACATGTGCCTGCGCTACTGGACCGTCGGACTGCACAGGGACGGAGCCCTCGCCGAGTTGGTGGCGGTTCCGGCTGGGTGCTGCCTCAACCTGGTGGGGCGTTCGATCACCCCGGACGTCGCAGCACTGGCGCAGCCCCTGTCGATCGCGGTTCACGCCACTCGCCGCGGCGCTCTCGAGGCGGATGACGTTGCCGTCGTGCTCGGCGCCGGGGGGATCGGCACGTTCATAACACATGCGGCCGCCAGTCGAGGGGCCCGGGTCGTGGCGGTCGACCTCGACGCCGGCCGGCTCGAGACTGCCGCCGCAGTCGGGGCATCTGCGACGGTGCGCGCCGAGCGAGGCGCAGACCTCGCCGCCCTCGTCGGCGACACCGTGCCGAAGCCGAGCATCGTGTTCGAGTGCACGGCGACCGAGCCGGTGCTCGCCGCCGCCCTCGAGCTCGTGGCCGACAACGGCAGAGTCGTCGTCGTCGGACACCAGCCACGACCGGCCACCTTGAACTTCAAGCTGCTCACGTTTGGTGAGAAGACCCTCATCGGGACGATGGCCCACGTGTTCTCGGCAGACTTCCCGACGGCCGTCGACTTGCTCGAGAGCGGCGGAGAGCAGTGGCGCAGTGTCGCTCCGACCGTCTACCCCCTCGATGAGCTTCTCACGTCCGGGATCGAGCCGATGGCATCGGGCACGCAGTCGCAGATCAAGACGCTCTTCTCGCCGCACACCCGAGCGGCACGCCCCCTCGAGGTCAGGGCGTGATCGACTGCCCGAAGGCGCCGGCCGGCGGCGGATCTCGCAGCATCGTGAGGACGGAGCACGGCACGCACCGTGAGTCGTTCGGAGCCGGGGGCAGTGCTCGCCTCCGGCGGAGCCTGAGCTCACATCGCGATGACGGCGCGACCCCGGATCTCTCCGTGTTCGAGGAGGTCGTATGCCTCGGCGGTCTGCTCCAGTGAGAAGGTCCTGGTGACCGTGGCGGCCGGCCTGATCCTGCCGAGCTCCGCCATCCTCACGACCTGCGGCATGTCCCGGCGAACCCTCCCGCCGTACGAGCCCATCACCGTGATCGCTCTGCGGACGATCCGCGTGATCTCGATCGGAGCCTGGGCGCCCTTGGCCCCGATTCCGACTGCGACGAAGCGGCCGCCGTCCCGCACCATCTCGGTCCCCTGCACGAACGTCTGCGGGAGGCCGATGGCCTCGAACGCCACATCGACGCCCCCGTCCGAGAGCTCTCTGACGGCTTCCACCGGGTCGGTCATGCTGGCGTCGACGGTGTCGCTCGCCCCGTTGTCCCTGGCGTGCGACAGTTTGTCGCTTGCGACGTCGACGGCGATCACCTGAGATGCTCCGAAGGCGGCGGCAAACTGGACGATCCCGGAGCCGACGCCGCCGGTCCCGATGACGGCGACCCGTTCGCCGGCGACGACCTGGCCGCGATGGCGGACGGCACCGTAGGCGGTGAAGAAGGCGCAGCCGAGGATGGCCGACTCGGTCGCCCCGGCGTCGGCGGCGCGTCGGAAAGCCGCCGTCGCAGGGGTCACCGCGTACTCGGCGAGACCCGCCATCGAGTACATGGCCAGCTTCGACCCGTCGGGTCTCGTCAGCCGGCTCGTCCCGTCGTAGAGCGTCCCGTTCAATCGATTCATCGCGAAGAACGTCTCGCACAGATCGTCGCGGCCCTCGCCGCAGTACCGGCACGTGCCGCACGGCATGATGAAGCTGGTGACGATTCTGTCTCCCACCTCGACCTGGCCGACGTCGTCTCCCAACTCCAAGACTTCCCCAGCCACCTCATGGCCGAGCACGCACGGCGTCGGGAACGCAACGTCACCCTTCATGACGTGCAGGTCGGTGTGACACACGCCACACGCCTCGACCCTGATGAGGATCTCTCCCCTCTTGGGCGAGGGGATCGGGATCTCTTCGATCTCGACGGGTCGTCCCGGCTCGGCGAGGACGGCGGCCCGCATCAGATCCACCGCGTCATCTCCATTCGTCGACCGAGGCGATGTGCCTGTCGGTCGGCCTCCGGAAGCGAACGTCGAGCGGCTCGCCGTTGAACGAGCTCCACTGGCCGTTGCTCGATCCCCCCGTGACCACGATGGCGATCTGGTGGGGCTGGAAGGTTGGCAGCATCTCGTCGGGAGGCGCCGTCATGTACGAGGCGTACGGCTCGATGCCCAGCTCGGCCGCCTCGCGCGTGAACGTCTTCGCCGTGTAGCTGTCCCAGTACACGTCGGCTCGGACGCGCACGTTCTCGTGGACCCAGTCGATGAGGTTCTCTTTCGTGTCGAAGCCGAGGCCTTTGAACTCGTTGGCGACGATCGGGTCCATGACGAGGATCGTTCCCAGGAACGGGTCCTGGCCACCGAGCATCGCCTTGATCTTGTCCTGCCAGGTGGCGCGCAGGCCCTCCGTCCAGTTGTTGCCCCAGACGTAGAAGGTGCTGACCGTGCTCTCGTCCGGGCGGAAGCCCTGCTGGACGTGATACGGCTCCCACGGGCTGGCCTCCTCGTTCTCGGCGAATGTGAGGCTGTTGTATGCGAAGTTGTTCCCCTGGGAACCCATGTAGGTCTCGCCGGGTACGGAGCCGCCCTGCAGGTTCTGCGACAGCAAGCTGTACGCCCTGCCGATCGTGGCGTTGGCCTGGTTGTACGGTCCCAGCGCGCCGAGGCCCATGTTCATGCCGATCTCGTGCCTGATGGGTCCGTTGACGACGACCATCGACGCAGACGACGACGTGGTGCTGTTCCTGGCCGAGATGCCGGTGGAGGCGAGTGCCAGGATGACGGGGAAGTACGACGGCTCTGCCCCTGCCATGACGGCGTTGACCGCCACCTTCTCCACCGTGTACTCCCACAGCTCTCGATACGCAGTGGCGCGCAACTGGCCCACGACCTCGTCCCGCCGGCGGCTCGTGCCCGCCAGCATCGCCTCGACCCTCTCCTCGGTCGGGAGGACGACGGGCAGGTAGTCGGTCCAATGGCTCTCCCGGAACAACCGCTGCAGGTTGTCCTCCGTGGCCGGCTCCACGAGGCGCGGTATCGAGCGATCGAATCCGACTCCCCGCAACTCGTCGGCATCCAGCGGCTTGGTGAGCAGCTCGGCGAGCATGTCCGCGAACGGCCGCTTGCGAACGGGATCGTCGCCGTCGATGTACGTGCGCAGCTCTGCGGCGGACTTGTTGAGCACCGGGGTCGGGACGAACGCCCTTCTGGCGCCTGGCATGCCGTTCACCTTGACGACGGAGTCGACGAGGCGCGCGAACACGTCTGCGTGCACGCCGATGCTCGGGACCCCGTACTCCGTTTCCAGTGTCATCGTGTGGCCGGAGACCTCCGGCGCGCACGTGCTTCAGAGGCCGACACCGAGGATGGCTGCGTCACCCTCCGTCCTGATCTGATCGGAGAGCTCGGGGTCGGGAAGGTGCTGGTTCCGCCACTTGGCGAGCTTCGTGCGAACGCCCGGGTGGCGCTCGCCGAACCACGACTGGAGCTGGACCATGAAGTTGTCCGAGTTCTCGAACCCGACGTCGACGAGGAAGATCGTCTTGCCGTCGAGCTCGTCGAGGGAGGGCGCCAGGCCCTTGGCGAGCACCTTCGGCGGATAGCCCTCGGGATTGAGCACTGTCAATTTGCCCGACACTCGATTCCTCCTACGTCGTCCGGGCGAACCCGGAGGGGATCATCCCTCCGGGTCCTGCCAGATCAGCTGGTTCATGCTGGGCAGATACCCGAGCCAACCGTAGGCGAGCATGCTGTTGCCCATCGACGTCATCGACTCCTCGGGGATCTCGCCGGCGAACGTCGGCAGGGCGAGATCCGCCACTTGCTCGGCGGTCAGGGACGTGATCTCCGGGACCTTGGCTCGAACGATGGCGTCGTTCGCCTGGGCGAACTCGCTCGCCTCTGCCATGGCGGCCCTGAAGCGCCGCATGGTCTCCGGCTCGTTCTCGGTCTGCTCGATCGACGAGATCCACACGCCTGCCGGAATCGCATAGCCGAGCTTGGCGTATGGGTTCCCGAGGGTGCGGAAGGCGAACTCAGCCTTGAACTGGCTCAGGAACGGCTCTTGGATCACGATGGCGTCGACTCGTCCGGAGTCGAGCAGGGCGCCGAGGTCGGGCTGCTGGCCTGGGATGGCTTCGACCGTCATCCAGTCCCCGCCGTCGCTCTCCACGGCGCTGAGCGTCCCGAGGTGGAACAGTCCCTGCAATGCGACGGCGTTCACGGTCCTGCCGGCCAGGTCCCCGAACGTCTCGATGTCACTGTCCTCTCGCACGAGGATCTCGGTGTTCCCCTCGGTCGGGCTGATGGATCCTCCGGAGACGATCTTGATCGGCAAGCCGTTCGAGATCCCGGTCACCGCCTGGGTCGCAGACGTCGTGGCGATGTCGGCACTGCCGCTCGTGACCGCCGAGACGAGCCCCGGTGAGGAGAAGATCTCCTGCAGGGTCACGTTGAGGCCGTGCCTCTCGAATATCCCCTCGTCGAGCGCCACGTACATCGGGGCGAAGTCCAGGATCGGGATGAGCGCCACCGTGATGTCGATGGCCTCCATTGGTGCCTCGGTCGTGGTCGTGGTCTCGCCGGCCGCAGTCGTTGACGGTGCACCCGTCGTCGTCGTGGGAGCCGCGGTCGTCGACGACGCAGCCGGCGCCGTCGTCGTCGTCTCGGCAGACCCGCCACACGCGCTCGCGATCAACATCGCGAGCACCAATCCGATAGCTCTCTTGGACATGAGCCCTCCTCGCATGGCTGAGTCCCTTCGAAACGAACACACGTACGTTCCTGCAACGCTCCGCAAACCGTTGCGGCGCATTGCTAGCGTTTGCATCGTAACCATGGCGAGTCGCCCCCGTCAACGGCTAACAGCCTGTGGCGGCGTGAGAGGCGACGATGGTTGGGTGGGTGGCTGCGCAGCGCACCGGCTGCCGGTTGCCAGCCGTCAGCTCGGTTCGGTCTCGGCGCGCTTGATGAGCCGGAAGACCTGGCCTCTGAGGTGGGCGAACTCCGGAAGCTCGCGGGTGGCTGCCTGGTCGCGAGGCCTCGGTAGCGAGACCGGCACGATCTCCCGGACGGTCGTCGGCCGCTTGTCGAGCACGACGATGCGGTCCGCGAGATACACGGACTCGTCGATGTCGTGGGTCACGAACACGACGGTGATCCCGAACCGGGCGTGCACGCTGAGGACCAGGTCCTCGAGGTCGCCCCTCGTCTGGGCGTCGACGGAGGCGAACGGCTCGTCCATGAGCAGGATGCGAGGCTGGTAGGCCAGCGCCCTGGCGATGGCGACGCGCTGCTGCATCCCGCCGGAGAGCTGCCATGGGTGGTGGTCTCTGAAGTCGGTCAGCCCGACGGCCTCGAGAGCTTCCGCAGCCCTCTCGGCGCGCGCCGGCTTGCCGACCCCATTGGCGAGCAGCGGCAGGGTGACGTTCTTCCAGACCGTCATCCATGGCAGGAGCGAGCGGCTGTAGTCCTGGAACACGAGAGAGAGAGCGTCCGGGGGCCCGACCACCTGCTCGCCTGCTAGGTACGCCGCTCCTGCCGTGGGCGCCATCAGACCGGAGAGGCACTTCAGCAGGGTCGTCTTGCCGCAGCCCGAGGGCCCGACGATGCACAAGAACTCGCCCGTCTCGACCTCGAACGACATCTCCCTGATGGCGAGCACGGCGTCCGGGCCCGTCCCGTACGCCTTCTGCAGCGATCGAACCTCCAGCTCCGCGGTCATTCATTGACCTCCATGTGTCTCGAGCTCCGAGGCTCGCCACCCTCTGTGCCACCGCAGGATCCTGCGCTCGGTTGTCACGAAGATCAGGTTCACGGCGTATCCGAGCAGTCCGAGCATGAACACCCCGGCGTACATCTCGGACGTGCGGTACGTGGCCTGGGCGAAGATGATGAAGAAGCCGAGCCCGTCGGTTCCGGCGAACATCTCGGAGAAGGCCATGACGGCCAGGGCTACCGCCAGGCTGGTCCGCAGCCCCGCAAAGATCTGTGGTGTCGCCGCCGGGAGCGTGATGCGGAAGATCTCGTCGCGCCGGCGCAGTCTGTAGGCACGAGCCATCTCGAGTTGCTGCTGATCGACGCCGCGCACTCCATCGATGGTGTTGAGGAGCACCGGGAACGTCGACGCGAACGTGATGGCGACGATCTTCATCCCGTCCCCGAAACCGAGCAGGATGATCATCACGGAGATGATGGCGGGCGCCGGGATCGACCTGAGGAAGTCGATCGTCGGCGCCGTTGCCCTCCTCGCCGGGCGGTAGAGCCCGAGCACGACGCCGAGGGACGTGCCCACGATGGCGGCGAGGATGAAGCCGACCCCGAAGTTCAGCAAGCTCGGGACCACATACTCGTTGATGTTCTCGACGGTCCAGGTCTCCTTGAACACCTGGACCAGATGCTTGAGGGGCGGAAAGAACGGCGACGTGGTGTCGAGGCTCAGGAACCACCAGGCGGCGAAGAGTGCGATCGGGGAGGCGATCTCCACGGCGAGCAAGGAGGACCGCCTGCTCATACCGTCGCCTCCTTCACCTGGGACGGGTGCCACCGCAGCAGCCACCGCTCCATCCGCGAGAAGCTCCAGGCGATGGTGATGCCGAGGAGTCCGCTCATCACGATCATCGAGTACATGCGCGGCAGGTTGAGGGCGTATTGGGCCCTGATGATGTTGTTTCCGAGCCCCGGCAGTCCGACGACCATCTCGGTGCCGACGACGAGCAGCAGTGCGATCGAGGCCGACAGCCGCAGCCCGGTCGCGATGTACGGGGCGGAGCCCGGCAGCTTCACGAAGAAGAACGTGATCACCTTGCCGAGCCGGTATGCCCTGGCGGTGTCCCTGGCGACCGGGTCGACGTCCTGCACGCCGTACATGGTTTGGAAGAACAGAGGTGAGAACGAAGCCAGCGTCGCGATGTAGACCTTCAGTGTGAACCCGATCCCGAAGACGAGCATGAAGACCGGGAGGATCGCGATCGACGGGATCGGCCTGATGAAGTCGACGATGAACCGAGTCGATCGGTAGACGTACACGTTCGAGCCGACGATGATGCCCAGCGGCACGGCGAGCAGGATGGCGAGGCCCAAGCCGAGCGCCCAGCCCCTCAGGGTGTCGAAGACCGCGATCCAGAACTCGCTCGTGGTCATCTCCTCGACGAGTGCCCGGAAGATCGTCGACGGAGCCGGGAGGAAGCCCGTCGAGATGATGCCGCCGCGCACCAGCAGCTCCGCCACCGTGACGATGCCGAGCGTCCCGAGGATCGGCAACGCCCACCCGCGGTCGCGCTCCGACGGCGCGGTTGCGGGCAGGGCTGCCTCGGCCTCTATCTGACCGATGTCATGGTCGATCGCGGTGACCTGAGCGTGGTTCGTATCTGACACGACCGTCCTCTCAGCCCAGGCTTCCCGGCCAGGGCTCGCCCGCCAGGTAGCGGTGGGCGGTCACGGCGGCCGTCGCCCCGTCGCCTGCGGCGGCAACCGCCTGGGCAGCGGACTCGCTGCGGATGTCGCCCGCTGCCAGCAGTCCGCCCAACGCCGTTCTCATCCGGGCGTCCGTCGGGATCCTCCCGTGGTGATCCAGGGCGAGCTCGGCCGGCAGGAAGGAGGAGTTCGGCTCGCTGCCGACGTACACGAACAGCCCGCCGAGCTTCACGTCCTCGGCATCGCCTCCTGATGTGGCGCGGCACCGCACGCCCTCGACGGCGGCCGCGCCGAGGATCTCGTCGACCACCGTGCTGAAGCGGACAACGATCTTGCTGTTCCCGAGCACCCTCGTCTCGTACGTGCTCTGGCCGGAGAACGCCGGGCCGCGATGGAAGAGGACGACTTGGTCGACGTGCCCGGTCAACTCGATGGCCTCTTGGAGCGCCGAGTCGCCTCCCCCGACCACCCCGACGACCTGGCCGCGGTAGAGCGGGCCGTCGCAGCTGGCGCAGTGGCTGATGCCACGTCCCGTCAGCTCCTCCTCGCGGTCGAGTCCCAGGGTGCGGGGGCGCGATCCCGACGCCACGACCACGGCACCAGCCGACAGCTCTCCGGCCGGTGTGGTCATCGACCAGGCTCCTCCCGACTGGGAGAGGCTCGTCACGTCGGCCATCTCGAAAGCGGCGCCGGCACTCATCGCCTGATCCTGCACCGAGGGGCACAGATCGAATCCCGCTACGCCCTCCGGGAAGCCCGGGAAGTCCTCGATGGCGGAGATGTTGAGGAGCTGGCCTCCCGGCAACCCGCCGTTGAGGATCACGACATCTCTCCCGTTGCGTGCCGCGAAGAGACCGGCAGTGGCGCCGGCGACTCCGCCTCCGATGATGGCGATCTCTCTGTCGGGCACCGTCAACTCCCTCGTCTCGGCGGCGCCCTCTCCGGCAGGCGTCTCAACTGACCGGGGCGATGCCCCCGGCCGGCATCGTCAACGCCACGGCTCGATCGAAACCGTCACCGGGTCCGACGGCTGGTTCCTGAACCTCGGGTCGAGTGGGCGGCCGTTGAACGAGCTCCACTGCCCGTTGCTCGAGCCGCCGACGACCACGACATTGATCCTGTCCTTCTCAAACGACGGTATGAGCTCTTCGGGGCCGGCAGCCAGGTAGGAGGCGTACGGCTCGACACCCTGTGCCGCGACCTCCTTCATGAGGTTGCGCATCGAGAAGGTCTCCCAGTAGCGCTTTGCCGGGATCCGGACGTTCTCGTGGATCCAGTCGATGAGCTCGTCCTTCGTGGCGAATCCGAGCTGGTGGAACTCCTTGGCGACGATCGGGTCCAGCACGAGGATGCAGCCGAGGTAGGGGTCCATGCTCCCCAGCATCGCCTTCACCTTCTCCTGCCACGTGCTGCGGAGCCCCTCGGTCCAGGTGTTCCCCCAGACGTAGAAGCTCGTCACGGTGCTCTCGTCCGGCGCGAAGCCATGTTGGACGTGGAGCGGGTCCCACGGACTGTTCTCCTCGTTCTCCGCGAACGTGACGCTGTTGTACGCGAAGCTGTTCCCCTGCGCTCCCATGTACGTCTCGCCGGGCACCGAGCCGCCCTGCACGTTCTGGGAGAGCAGCCCATACGCTCGGCCGATGGTGGCGTTGGCGTGGTTGTAGGGCCCGAGCGCGCCGAGACCCATGTTCATTCCGATCTCGTGCCTGATCGGGCCGTTCACCACCACCATGTTCGCCATGGAGGACGTGCTGCTCTGGCGGGCGGTCAAGCCGGTCGATGCCAGGGCGAGGATCACGGGGAAGTACGCCGGGTCGCCGCCTGCCATGACCGCGTTGACGGCCACTTTCTCCACCGTGTACTCCCAGAGCTCCCGGTACCCGGTGGGGCGCATCCGGCCGACGACCTCGTCGGGCCGCCGGCTCGTGCCGGCGAGCATGGCTTCGACGCGCTCCTCGGTCGGCAGCACGATGGGCAGGTAGTCCGTCCACCCTCGTTCCCGAAAGGCGCGGTGGAGGTCCTCCTCCATGTCCGGCTCCACGAGGCGGGCGGTCGAGCGATCGAAGGAGACGCCCCTGAGGTCCTCCATGGGGACCGGATCGGTGAGCGAGTCGATCACGACGGACATGAACGGCCGCTTGCGGTACGGGTCGTCTCCTTCGACGTACGCTCGCAACTCGCCCGGCGTCTTGTTGAGGACCGGGGTCGGGACGAATGCCCGCCTGGCGCCCGGCATGCCGTTCACCTTGACGACGGAGTCGACGAGACGAGCGAAGACGTCGGCGTGCACCGCAACCGTGGGCACCCCGTAGTCGGCTTCCAATCGGATCGCATGACCGGAGACCTCCGGCGCACACATGCTTCAGAGGCCGACGCCGAGGATGGCGGCGTCGCCCTCCGTGCGGATCTGATCGGACAGCTCGGGGTCCGGCTGATGCTGGTCACGCCACTTGACCACCCTCGTTTCGGTCTTGGGGAGGTGCTCCGAGAACCAGCCCTCGAGCTGGTGGGCGAACACGTCGCAGTTCTCCCAGCCGATGTCCACGAGGAAGACCGTCTTGTCGTCGAGCGAATCGAGCGCGGGCGCCAGACCCCTCGCCGTAATCGTCGGTGGGTATCCCGTTGGGTCGAGGACACTCAGCTTGCTCGACAAGGCAGGCCTCCTGGCGTCGGCTCAGTGGTTTCCGGCATGGCTCACAGGTCGGCGATGATCTGAGTCGGGCTCGGGATGTACGTCATCCAACCGTAGCCGAGCATCTTCTCCAACATGGCGAGCAGACCCTCCTCGTTGATCTCCGTCGCGTAGTCCGGCAACGTGATCGTGCCGAGCTGGTCCGGCTCGAGGTCGGTGTACGTCGGGATCACCCCGAGAAGCAGGTCCGGGTTCGCCAGCGCGTACTCCGTCGACTCGGCCAGAGCCTCCTTGAACCGGCGCAGCAGCTCCGGCTTCGCCTCGGCGGTCTCGATCGACGTCCAGAAGTTGCCGACCGGGAGCTGGAACTCGAATGCGCTGAACGGGTTGCCCAGCACCCTGAAGTCGTACTCGGCCTTCGTGAGCGCCAGGAACGGGTCCTGGATGACGATGGCGTCGACTCTGCCCGCCTCGAGCGCGGGAGGGGCGTCGGTGGGGCTGTTCGGCAGGGAGTTGACGCTGGCCGGATCGCCGCCCTCGGACTCCACTGCGAGCAGGACCCCGAGGTGAAAGAGGCCCTGCAGGTTGATCGACATGACGTCTGCGCCCTCGAGGTCGATCCAGTTCTCGATGGGGCTGTCCTGGCGCACGAGCACCTCGGTGTTGCCCTCGATCGGCTGGTTCGAAGCGAGGCTCACCAGCTTGAGGGGGAGCCCGTTCGTGATGGCGACCGCCCCGGACGTGAGCGAGTTCGTCGCCAGGTCCTTCGAGCCGCTCGTGATCGCCGAGAAGAGCCCGGTGCCGGTGAAGATGTGCTCCACGTTGACGTTGAGCCCGTGCTGCTCGAAGATCCCGGCCTCGAGGCCGACGTAGAACGCCGCGTAGTCGAGAGACGGGAACAGCGCGATGTTGAGGTCCATCATCTCGATGGGCGCCGCCGTCGTGGTCGTTGTCTCACCGGCCGCCGTGGTCGTCGTCTCGCCGGCCGCCGTCGTGGTCGTTGCCGCCGGAGCCGTCGTGGTGACAGCCGCCGTAGTTGTCGTCGCATCGCCCGACCCGCCGCACGCGCTGGCGATGGCCAGCAGCGCGAGGGAGATGGCGATGATGCCCTTCCTCGACATGAGCCCTCCTCGGATGGCGTTGATCGCGCCCTCGTGTTGTCGCGAATCTGTCGTTCTCCCGGCGCCCCCGGCGGCGCCCCGCCTCTGGCGCCCGCGTCGGCGTCCGGTAGGCGGATGCAACGCACCGCAAACCGTTGCGGAGCATTGCTAGCGTTTGCACTCTAAGGCTGACGGTATCAACGCGTCAACAGGTCCGGCGTGCGATGCTGCGGGAGTTCGAAGGAGGAACAGCTTGAGGTTCGGCGTCCTGACGTTCGCCGCCGACGGGGCGATGGAAGCGGTGGCGATCGGGAGGGTGGTCGAAGACCTCGGATTCGAGTCCTTGTGGCTCTCCGAGCACAGCCACATCCCGACGAGCCGGCTCAGCCCGTTCGGTGGAAGGCCGGGGGCTCCGCCCCTGCCGGCCCACTACCGGAAGGGGTACGACGCGATGGTGGCACTGGCCGCCATCGCCTCGACGACGACGGGGTTGCGGCTCGGTACCGGGGTGTGTCTCGTCGCCCAGCACGACCCCTTCTGGCTCGCCAAGCAGGTCGCCTCCCTCGACGCCCTGTCCGGTGGGCGATTCCTGTTCGGGGTCGGGTACGGCTGGAACAAGGAGGAGATGCTCCACCACGGCGTCGAGTACTCGCAGCGGCGGGCGATCCTGCGCGAGAAGGTTCTGGCGATGAAGGCGCTCTGGACACAGGAAGAGGCGAGCTTCGAGGGCGAGCACGTTCGTTTCGAGCGCAGCTGGGCATGGCCGAAGCCCGTCCAGGAGCCCCACCCACCGATCGTCGTCGGCGCCGGGCCCGGACCGAAGACGTATGCAGACATCGTCGAGTTGGCAGACGGGTGGATGCCGAACTACGGGCGCTACGAGCTGGAGCGAGGCATCACCGAGCTGCACGCCGCCGCGCTGACGGCGGGGCGTGACCCTGCGACGATCGAGCTGGCGATCACGAACGCACCCAAGGAGCCTGCCGAGCTCGAACGACTCGCGGGCCTCGGGATCTCCCGTGCCCTCTTCAGCGTGAAGCCGGCCGACGAGCCGGTGATGACCCGGGCGCTCGAGGTGTGCGCCGATGTGGTTGTCGGTTATCGCCGAGCCGTCGGCTGAGTCGCGTGGCCCTTCACCACGACCCGGCCTCCTGCTGGTGGTTGGGGCGGCGTCGGCGTTGCGCGGCGTCGACGACTGATCACAGGCCGAGCGCCTCGGCCGCCAGGTCGAGCTGCTCGATGCCATAGCTCGTCCACACCGCCCCGGAGAAGTGCAGGATCACCTCGTCTGCGCCTGCCGACTCGATGCCCCACACGAGCTGTCGCAGGCCGTCGGCGCCGACGGCGACAGGTGAGGTAGGCGGTTGGTCTGCGAGCAGCCGATCCGCCTCGTCACGATCGACCAGCAGAGCCGCCGCACCACAACTCGGCGTCACCGACCCCGCCGGGCGACCGGCAGCCACCTCGCCCGACCGGAGTGTCTCGAGCATCTCGGGCATCCGCTCGTACGAACCGGGAAGACTCCAGGCATCCGCCAGCCTGGCGGCGAGCGCCAGCATCCTGGGCCCCGAGCCTGCGACGAGAAGTCGCGGCCGGGAACCGCCGAGCACCTCGCCGCCGACCAACGTGTTGAAGCGACCGTCGTAGTCCACGGGGCCGCCCGCCAGCAGAGCGGCGACGATCTCGACGTACTCTTCGAACCGGGAGTACAAGCTGTCGAATCGGATCCCGAAGGCCTCGAACTCGGGGGCATGCCAGCCGGCTCCGAGGCCAAGGGTGAACCGCCCGCCGGAGAGCTCGTCGAGCGTGGTCGCCTCTCTCACGAGCTGACCGGGAGGTCTGAGCGGGGCGCACAGCACCATCGTCCCGAGCGCGATCGACTCGGTGGCGGCGGCCACGAACGACAGGGCCGTCATCGCTTCGGGCCCGACCCGCTGCCGCGGACCTCCGAAGTCGAGGAAGTAGTGGTCGCTGATCCACACCGAGTCGAATCCGAGGGCCTCGGCCCTCGTGGCGTAGTCGGTGGCCTCACGGTAGGTGTAGTTGCCCTGAGACGGCCAGCTGCGCTGTGGGATCGCCACGCCGAGCTTCATCCGATGGGTTCCTCTCGATCGCTGGAGACCATTCTTGCAGCTACATGCTCACGTTTGCAGGCTTGAGACGTCAGTCTGCGAGGTCGACGATCAATGGAGCATGGTCGGATGCCTTGGCGCCGGGCACCCGCTTGAGTTTGCGGAACTCCCGGTCGACCTTGGCGGCCCGCAGCCCTGCCGCGAGTGGCTCGGCGACGAGGGCGAGGTCGATGCGCAGCCCAAAGCCCTTGTGGAAGTGGCCGGCCCGATAGTCCCACCAGGTGAAACCCGGAGACCGAGAGTCGAGGTGGCGGAAGGCGTCGACGAAACCGCGCGCCATCACGGCGGCGAGGCGGGCGCGCTCGTCGGTCGTCACGTGCGTCCCACCGTGCACCGCGGCGGGGTCCCACACGTCGAGATCGGAGGGACAGACGTTCATGTCTCCCGCGACGAATGCCGGCACGGGCCCCGGCTGCGCCACCCTGGCTGCCATCGCTTCGAGGAACCGGAGCTTGGCCACGAACTCGGGCGACCCCACCGTTCGGCCGTTCGGCACGTAGACGCTGGCGACCCGCACGCCGCCGACGGTTGCCTCGATCCACCGGGCCTGGGCGGGGTCGGGCTCTCCCGGCAGGCCGCAGGCGACGTCCTCGACGCCTACGTCGCTTCGGGCGAGGATGGCGACCCCGGCCCACCTTCCCGCCGAGTGGTCGGCAGCAACGTACCCTGCGGCCGCCAGCTCCGGATGCGGGAAGGCCGCCGCGGTCGACTTCGTCTCCTGGACGCACACGGCGTCGGGCTGGTACTCGGCGAGGATCTCGACGAGCCGGGGGAGTCGCGGCCTGATCGAGTTGACGTTGTACGTGACGAAGCGCATCGCCTCCAGTCAAGTCCTCGGCGGACCTCGGTAACGTCGCACCCTTGAACGCCTCGGACATCGTCAACCTGCGAATGCGCCGCCAGCGGCTCTGGGGTCCACCGGCGGGATCTCCCGAGGTGGTCGTCAAGGCGCTCGGGGCGATGCAGGCCCAGGAGTTCGTCCCGGCCACGTGGTCGATCGGCCAGCGATGCGGCGCCGGCCAGGGTGTCGTGACCGAGGCGTTCTCCACCGGTGCCATTCTGCGGACCCACGTCCTCAGGCCAACCTGGCATTTCGCCCATCGCGACGACCTCCGCTGGCTCCTGTCCGCCACCGCGTCCCGCGTCGAGCGGCTCAACGCCCCGATGTACCGCCAGCTCGGCCTGGACGACGCCACGCTCGACGCCGGCAACGCCGTGCTGGCGCAGGCGCTGCGTGGCGGAAGGCACCTCACCCGTCGCGAGCTCGCCGACCGCCTCGCCGCCGCCGGGGTCGACGCCTCGGGGCTTCGCTTGGGCTATATCATGATGCGAGCCGAGCTCGACGCCGTCGTGTGTAGCGGAGCGCCGCGTGGCAAGCAGCAGACGTACGCCCTCTTCGACGAGCGCGTCCCGGATCGATCGACCCTGCCGTTCGAGGAGGCCGTCGCCGAGCTGGCGAGGCGCTTCTTCACGAGCAGGGGACCGGCCACCGTGAAGGACTGCGCCAAGTGGGCGAGCCTCACCCTCGCCCAGGTGCGGGTCGGGCTCGAGGCGATCGCCCCCGAGCTCGACACAATCAACGTCGATGGTCGCACGTACTGGCTCGCCTCCGATACAGGAGTCCCGCCACCGCCCTCGCCGCAGGTCGATCTCGTGCAGGGATACGACGAGTGCGTCATGGGGTACGGCGAGAGCCGAGACGTCCTCCTCTCCAAGTTGGATCGAAGCCCCGCCGGGCAAGCCGCTCCGCTGCTGCTCCACGCCATCCTCATCGACGGCTTCCTCATCGGGCATTGGCGCTACGCCACGCGGGCCAACGTCGTCCGGGTCGAGACGCAGCTCCACCGCCGGCTCGGCCGAGCGGAGACCTCGGCGCTCGACGTCGCCGTCGAGCGGCTCGGGGCATTCTTCGGGATGCCCGCCTCGAGGGCGTGATGATCAGGTCGTGCCGGTGGCGCACCAGGCTCGGGCGCTGAGGTGGATGGTGCCGTCCGGCGAGCGGGGCAGGGTCGTGTCGAGCCTCTGCCTGAGGTGATGGCGAGTCGCCTCGTCGAGCGATGCGACGTAGCCCGGCGCCGGGCCCTGGCCGCTCAGGAGGGGGTTCCAATAGTCGGCGAAGTCGGCGAAGACGGTGGGTACCCGAACGGCGCTCGTCGCCACCTCGTTCAGTCCTCCGGCCTCGAACAGCGCACCGAGGGCGCCGGGCCGGCACAGCGGGAATCGCGTCGCCTCGTCGAGCGATGCCGCCTCCGGGTCGACGGCTGCGGCGGCGTCCCAGAACGTCCGCAGGTATTCCATCCCGTCGGCGTAGTCCCACACGAAGGCGGACACGGTTCCCAGCGGCGCCGCCACCCGGCGCATCTCGGTGAGCGCCGCCGCCGGGTCGGGGACGAAGTTGAGCACGAGGCCGCTCACGACGACGTCGAACGAGTCCGCCTCGAACGGGAGGTTGCCGGCCGAGCCGAGCCGCAGATCCGGGTCCTCACCGAGGCGACGCCTGGCCGCCTCGACGAAACCTGGCGAGGGATCGACCCCGGAGAGCCCTGCAGGGGCGGCGGCCCCGGCGATCGCTGCGAGGACGGCGCCGCTGCCGCAGCCGACGTCGAGCCACCTCGCCTGCTGAGGCGGATCGAGCCACGATATGAAGGCGCGCGCCGCCGGCAAGCTCCACCGACCCATGAAGGCGTCGTACGCGTTGTCGTCGTCCCAGCGGTCCACGTACCGAACGCTATCCGATGCGGGCGATGCGCCACGACGGGTCGCCGCCCTGACTGATCCGGGCGTCGGTGCCTCCGGCGCGTCGGGAAGTCGAGGGATGCGCATTGCCGTCAATCGCCGGCGCCTGGACCTGTAGGGGCTCCGTCGTTCGGAGTACGGTTTCCGACCTTAAGCCCTCGCCAATCCGCTCCCCTACCCTCAAGCCAGATGGACGACGAGGGCGGCCAACAAGAGCCATCGCAGCCGAACCTATCGCGAGGTCCCGAGGCTGCGACCACGGCAGGCATTCCGCTCCAGCGACTGGCGATCGGTGGCCTGGTCGTCGCTGGAGTGCTGGGGATAGTCCTGTCACTCGCGGGTGGCGGGGACGACCAGCCGCCGGCGGCTCTTTCCACCTCGACAACGCTCCAGACCACACCAGTGGAAGAGGTCTCGACGGAGTCGGAACCCGGGGCCGGCCCGGAGGTCCCTCCCATCGATGCCTGCTCTCTGCTCACTTTCGACGAGGTGTACGAGGCGCTCTCGGGCCTCGGCGGTTTGCTCGCCGTGGGCCGGAGTGAGGGATGCGTATGGACAGCGGATCTGGGCGAGGGGCCAGTCGAGGGTCTGGCGGTGCTGATCGTCCCGGGCGTACCGGACGACCTCATGCCGGGCGCCCAGCTGGATGGCGTGACCGGCGTGGAGGTGGCAGATGTCGGCCAGGCGGCCGCCTGGTTCCCGGGCAGTGATGGTGGGGTGCTCAGCGTCGTGGAGGAGACGAGCCTGGGCTACCTCTTCGTGCGGCTTGGCATCGACCATCCCGATCTCGACGATGCGGCCCGGCTCGAGGCGGCGAAGTCTCTGGTCGCCAACGCCCTGTCCAGATTCCCGGGCGCAGATCCGGGGGAGCCGAAGCCGATCGCCGACCTGTGCGATCTGGTGACGGACGAGGAAGCCGACGACGTGCTCGATCCATACCGTGGCAGCCACCCGGCGACCCAGGACGAGATCTTCGTCACTGACAACTTCGCCGAGCCTGTGGACCTCAGCGAGCCGGGGAATGCCAGCTGTAAGAAGCTGATCCTCGCGGAGATCTACCTGGAGATCCAGCAGGGAGATCCGGCCGACTTCGAGGTCGGTGCCGAGATGGAGGGAGTGGTAGGCCAACCGGTGCCGGGGCTGGGTGACGAGGCGGTCTGGTTTGCCCGGGTGCCGCGCCAGGGTTCGTTTGCTGCACCACATGAGGCCGGCGTGCTCAGCGTCAGCCAGGGAGGTGGCTTGTTCCGGGTGCTTCTCGCCATCCCTGATGCCGGCGCCGGCGCTCAGGACATCGTGCAAGGGCTGGTAGCCAAGGCACTCAACAGATTGCCGGGTGGGTCACCGACGGGGGTTCTCGTCGCCGGCGTCGAGCCGACCACCCTGCCCGGTTTCGGATACGTGGACGTCCTCGTTGCCGGAGAGGAGAGGGGAGAGTGGACGAGGGGGGAGGGCCTTGTGGCGATGCTCAGAGTCTTGGCCGGCGAGCTGGACGCTTCTGAGGTGCTCGGCGACAGCGAGATCGTCGAACGCTCCGGCGCGGGGGTCATCGGTCTGGCGCGGCAATATCTCGCCGCACGCACCGATGACACGGCGAGCACCGAGATCGCCCGGCTCCTCGACCTCCTGTTCCTGACGTCCGAAGAGCTTGTCGGAATGATCAAGGCCGGTGAGCCCACCGCACTGCTCTCCACTCTGGTCCTGGACGTGCTGGCCCAGCAGGATGACCAGGATGAGTGTCAGATCCTCTACAACACCGCAAGCCCCTGCCTGGTCGAAGTCAGGTCACCCGAGCTGGAACAGCAATGGCCCGGCAAATACGTTCTGCTGCGGCCGATGAGCAAGGTGTCGACCGACTGGAAGCAGGAGGACGTCGATGCGGCACTGGTGGCCATGAAGGACTCCGCCGAGGTGTACGAGGCCCTCGGCAAAATGCCGCCGGTCGTGATGTACCTGACGGGTGAGGAGGATCCCGGGGCCACCACGAACGTGGATGTCGAAGACGGGTTCTGTTTGATCAGTGTTCATCAGACGATGCAGATCTTCGGAGAGGACTCGTTCCAGCAGTTCCTCGCCCGAGACATCGCATACTGTCTGATCGCACAGACGTTCCCTGAAACCGGAACGACTTTGCGCTGGTGGGTTGACGGTCTGGCCACCTACCTCAGCGGTGTCGTCTACGAGGACGTCAACCTGGAACACAACAATCTGCCACAGCGCCTCGCGGCAGAGGAGCTCGAGACGTCATTGCTGAGCAGAACGTTCACCAACTGGGTGTTCTTCGAGTATCTCCACCCCAAGGTCGGCGGAGCGAAGGGTGTCCTCGGCACGATCGGCAACCTGCCCGGATCGCTGAACACTGAGATAGCGGGGCAGTGGCATCCTTTCAATGAGGCACTGACCGACGTGAGCGTGCCCGACCTCGGTGACGGGAACGTTCCCTACGCACCTCCTGATGCCGCCGGGGCACCACCGAAGGTCGATGTGGAGATCGCGGGCGCCGGGGAAGCTTCGTTCAATGTGCGGTCGTTGGGCGTGAACCGGCTGTATGTCCGGGTAACCGGTGGGCCGGTTGCATGTGTTGAGTACGACCAGGAGAACGAGGTCAAGACCTCGTGGCGGATGGGGCCGCCAGGCCAGGGGAGTGGGTGGAGCGGCGATCTCCCCGAGACGCTCGAGGGCGACTCCACGTTCCTGTTGACCGTGACCGGAGGGGAGGGGGCACTGCCGGAGGGGATCCTCACGATTCGGGTCAAGGACGTGGTGGACTCCGCAGACGAATGCGACGAGGAGGAAGAAGAGGAGCCAGCGGATCCGGGCGACCTGTGTTTGGAGATATGCGATCCGTCGTCGTACTACCGATTCGGCGACCAGCTTGCGGAATGGCTCCAGCGTCTTCTGGGCCTCCTGGGCTGACACGTCACACGGTCAGAGTCGATCCCTGACTTCTCCCTGGTCAAGGGCGGTTTCCGGGTTTCAATCAGGTCGGTGATTTGTGGGCCCACGTGGACTTGAACCACGGACCTCATCCTTATCAGGGATGCGCGCGACGCGCATAAGTAGCCTGTCTACCTGGGGTTTCGCGCTGCCATCTACAGCTTGTGTCACATTTGTGGCACACAGCAGGAA
>DASWKR010000003.1 GCA_036396535.1 Acidimicrobiia bacterium
AACCACGTCGACGACGCCCGAGCCTGCGGTCGGTTGGTCGATCGCCTACCCGGCAGACTGGGACCGAGCCGATTCCGAGCTGATGCCCGACCTGGCGTGGCAGTCGCTCACCCTGGCGACCTTCCCTCTCGAGCCGGGCGGCGTTCGATGCGCCTATCTCCCCGAGAACGCCATCCGTGCCCTCGGCCCGCACGACGCGATGCTCACGGCGAGCTTCACCGGCAACCCAGCGAGCGGCGCGGCGCCCTGGCCCGTTGGCGGCTTCGACGCCCACGTCCTTCCAACAACGGAGAGCACGGACGCCAACGATTGCGCCCTACCTCCCGACCTCGAGGTGCGATCGGGATCCTTCGACCTCCAGGGGAACGAGACCTTCCTGTTCGTGGCATTCGGGGCAGACGTCGATGAGGCGACTCGGGACGGTGTCTGGGCGACCCTCACGTCCGTACGGCCCGGGAGCGATCGCCCTGCGGAGAGGGCGCCCGTGTGTATCGCAACCCGACCTCCGCTGCCTCCGTTCACGCCGCCTGAGCCATACGATCCGGCACCGACGGGTGCGGGGTCGGTCTGGTATGGCACCGACGATCTGTGGACGGTGCTCCCCACGGATGGGACGTTCCGGCCGACGAAGAGCGTGTGGTGGAGCACGCATTTCAGAGGGGGCGCCGTCGAGTCGACGCCGGCGATCTCTGTCACCCACGAACCGGTCGGCTCGGATGACCCGGTCGAGCACAGCGGGGAGCTCGGCACGAACGCATACACGCCCGAGGACGGCTGGTTCATGATCGCCGACATCGACTTCGTGCCGTCCGGGTGTTGGAGGGTCACGGCGAGCTATCGAGACGCCGTGTTGAGCTACGTCGCCGAGGTGCCCTGACCCGGCTCGACGCTTCCCCCTCCGTTCCGGCGTCCCCCCGCCGCGTATGTGCGATGGGGGGACGCAAGAACGGATGGAGGCCGGGCCCCACTGCTCCCGCCGCCTAGTACACCTCGGGCACGAACGTCTGCTCGGAGATCGGCGGCCGGATGTAGCTCGTGTCGGTCTGCCTGGGAGGCAGGTCGACCGGATCCGGGGTCGTGTCTTCGTACGGGATCATCGACAGCAGGTGGGCGATGCAGTTGAGCCTGGACCGTCGCTTGTCGTCTGCGTTCACGACGAACCACGGCGCCTGCTTGATGTCGGTGTGGTCGAACATGATGTCCTTGGCGCGGGAGTACTCGACCCACTTGCCTCGCGACTCGATGTCCATGGGACTGAGCTTCCAGCGCTTCGTCGGATCGAGCATGCGGTCGGCGAACCGGGCTTCCTGGACCTCGTCGCTCACCGAGAACCAGTACTTGATGAGGATGATCCCCGAACGCACCAGCATCCGCTCGAACTCCGGGCACGACCTGAGGAACTCGCGGTACTCCTCCTCGGTGCAGAAGCCCATGACGGGCTCGACGAGGGCGCGGTTGTACCAGGAGCGGTCGAAGAGGACCATCTCGCCGGCCGCCGGCAGCTCCTCGACGTACCTCTGGAACCACCATTGCGTTCGCCTGCGGTCGGACGGCGTCCCGAGGGCGACGAGCCTGACGACTCGCGGGTTGGTTCGCTCGGCGATCCGTTTGAGGACACCGCCTTTTCCGGCGGCGTCGCGGCCCTCGAATATGACGACGACCTTGAGGCCCTGCCGCTTGATCCACTCCTGCAGCTTGACGAGCTCCTGCTGGAGGCGCGTGAGCTCGTCCTCGTAGAACTGGCGCTTCAGCTTCGGCTTGGTGACGGTCTTCTCCGGCTCGACGAGCCTGAAGTGCGACGACGCCTCCGGCTGATCTCGTGGGGAATCTCCGTCCGGCTCCTGCGGTGTTGGCCGCTCCATCGTGCCTCCACGCTCGTGTTCAACTGACCATACCGAGGCGAGGCCGCCGTTGCTCGGTGAGCCGCGCCGCTCGATCCTGACGCCGCACCCAGGCATTACCCTCGCCGTCATAGAGGCACACCAGTCCCCAACCGATGGACTCTCGTCGTGATGAGTCGGGTACCGCGGCGGTCGGTTCACGACCTGGATGAGGTCGTGTCGGTCGTCGCCGCCGTCGCCGCTTCCGGCGATCCGGTAGTCCTCATCCTGGACGTCGACAACACGCTCGCTCCCCAAGGCTCCGAGCCGGAGGAGTTCGGACGCCTCGTCAACGCGGCGATCGACCGGCTGGAGACGATCGAGGCCATCGATCGCCTGATCGTGCTGAGCAACGGTGCTCAACGAGGTGTGCCCCGAATGGTCAGTCGGGGAAACAAGCCGTGGACGACCCGTCGCCGGCTCGGGCTGCGCGGTGGTGACGACACCGTCATCGTGGTCGGCGATCAGGTGCTGACCGACGGCTTGCTGGCGTGGCGCCTCGGGGCGTCGTTCCTCTATCTGGTGATCGACGACGAGACGGAGTCCGCCCCCCAAGCCGGTATGCGACGGATCGGGCGTTGGGTGACGAGGCTGCTGTTTCGCCCCTGGCCGAACCGCTGAACGGCCGAGGCACGGCGCGTTGCCGGGAGGCCCGTGTACCTTCGGATCGTGTCGGGTACATGGCACACCCGAGGCCGGGCCTAGGGACGGCTGGCGGTGTGGATCGCTCGAAGTTCGCTCCGCTTGAGCGCCCCCGGCAGGATTCGAACCAGAAGGCACGCCGGTGCGATCCCGTCTTCCTGTGGATCACCAGGCGAGGGTGAGGGCGAGGTCGATGGTCCTGGCCGGGTGTGGGGACGGCTGGCGGTGTGGATCGCTCGAAGTTCGCTCCGCTTGAGCGCCCCCGGCAGGATTCGAACCAAAAGGCGCGCCGGCGCGCTCCCGTCTTCCTGTGGATCACCGGGCGAGGATGAGAAGGCGAGGTAGTTGACCTGGCCGGGTGTGGGGACGGCTGGCGGTGTGGATCGCTCGAAGTTCGCTCCGCTTGAGCGCCCCCGGCAGGATTCGAACCTGCGACACCCGGTTTAGGAAACCGGTGCTCTATCCCCTGAGCTACGAGGGCGTGAATTGGTGAACCGCCCGTGGGAGGCCCTCTCTGCGCCTCCCATCCAAGTCTACGGCAGCGTCAGATTCGGTTTGGGCCTCTCATGAGATCGATGTAGCCGTTCTCTCTTCATGTGGTCCGCTCTCCATCGGGTTGGTGATCGGGGTTGGTGATCGGGGTTGGTCGAGGGGTTCCACTCGTTCTTCAAGTGCCGTACAATCACCGTACAGATGGCAGCCGCACGCACTTCACGGATCGAATTGCGCGCCGACCCCGAGCGCGAGCGACGCATTCGCTACGCCGCGGAGCTGGAGCGCCAGTCGTTGAGCGCCTTTGTGCTCGACGCCGCTTCCGACCGCGCCGAGGAGGTCATTGCCTCGGCATCGGCGACCGTCGTGCCCTCCGATTTCTTCGACCAGCTCTGGGACGCTCTCGATGGGCCCCCTACGCCGAGTCCAGCCCTGCAACGGCGAGCCCAGGGCCGGCGGCGAGTCGACCAGCGCTGAGCTGTGGCCCGGTTCGTTTCCGAGCGGCTCGGCCCGCACCACCACGTCGGGGAGTTTCGCTGTGGGGTGGAGGCGCTCGACCGGTGGGTGGTCGACCATGCGATCCACGCTCAGTCGATGCGTACCGCCCAGACCTTCGTTTGGCATGCAGGCGACGAACGAGTCGTCGGCTACTTCAGCCTCGCCGCTCATCTGGTGATACGCGGCGAGCTTCCAAAGAAGCTCGGACGGGGATCACCCACGTCGATTCCAGCGGTGATGCTGGCCCGCCTCGCCCTCGATGTTGGGCTACACGGCGACGGGCTGGGAGGAGAGCTCCTCTGGGATGCACTTACTCGAGCTCGGGTCGCCTCCGACATCGCCGCGGCACGACTTGTCGTTGTCGACGCCATCAGCGCAGAGGCGGCCGGGTTCTACGAGCACCACGGCTTCACGCGCATCTCTGATGACCCGAACCGCCTCGCCCAGAAGATGAGCGACATCGCCCGCGCCCTCGACGGGAGACCCGAATAGCGATCCGGGACGGCCGGATGATGAGGATTCTTGTCACCGGTGGAGGTGTGCCACGCACGCCTCACGCCTGATCGTGCACCGGCTCAGCTCGGAGCCTGCCGTATCCGATCAGTGCACAGCCGGCGGCGATCGCGACCAGCGAGATCACAGTCAGCGCTTGCTGGGCTCCGGTGAGCGCCGGAGCATCTTCGAAACCCAGCCGCACACCGGTCGCGTAGGCGACCAGGTAGAGCACGGATCCGAGAAGAAAGGCCGCCCCTGCGATCGATGCCCTCCTTTCCAGCACAGCAGACAACCCCACCAGCCACAGTCCGATGTATATCAACGGCCCGACGGTCAGCAGCCCGGTCACGGTCGCACCGACTCCCACCCTCGTCAGTAGCCGGATGGGCCTGGACGCATCCGAATATCGCGCGTGGGCGATCAAACCGACGCTGAGAAGGCCGATCGAGAGCCCGTGGACACTCAGCGCGAATGCCCAGGGTTGGAGGTCGCCCAACCAGAAGAGGAGGAACACCACGCCGCCGGCGATCATCGACCATCCTGCGACCTGCGTGTTGTCAAGCGCTCTCATCGCGAACCCCGAGTCGGTCCCACCTCAAGCCTGCGTTACGGGCGTGGCGGCTGACCCAGCAGAAGATTCGATCGTGTTTCCTTCAGCTAACCACGACTCGATCCAACGCTCGACCTGCTCCATCCCACGGTAGGTGGGGCCGTGCGACTCGATGACAACACAGTTCGGATCGAGAGCATCCAGAATCATACTGGAGTCACCGGCCTTCCACCCCTCGACATACCGCCGCACCAAGCGGGCACCAACATCGTCTCCTGCCATCAGGGCACCCTACCGAGCGGCAGCCAGTAGACCGCGATCTCCTCAACGGACCGTGGGAGGGTTTCCTGATCGACCGGGTAACACACCACGTTCCTCAAGACGGCTTCTCTCCCGACCGATCAAACACCATCGAGACCAAGGACGATCTCCATGGCGCACCCGGTCATCCGTCGGAGAGAACCTGCAGCAACGTCTGAGCCGCAGCCCGCCGGCAAGCGTCGGCGTGCGGTGGCGGGTCTCGTCGCCGCGTTGATGGTCCTCGGGTGGTTGGGGGCTCGCTCCGCCGCTGCTCAGGAAGAGCGATTGATCTGCCCTGCCGAGTTGGGTGGTCGTGACCTCTCCTTCGAGAAGGCATGGCTCGATGAGGAGTCGTCGGTCGACGGTCAGGAGGCCGATGGGCTCTATGTGGTCACGAGCTTCCGCAAGCTCCTCTGTGGCTACGAGAACCCCAGCTCGTTCAATCTCAACACCGTGGACGTGGTCTGGTTCTCGACGGATCATGCCGATTACACATTCGGCTGTCACGACGGCTACGACGTCGCCGGAGAACCCCCCTCCGAGTATCTCGCCAGCCCCACCCACTACGTGGAGGCGATCATCCGCGTGAAACCTCGGTTGGCCGCCGCGGCGAGCGCGCTCGCCGCCCGTCTGATCTCGGCTGCGGAGGCGGTCGCCCCGCGGTGTGGCGAGCCACCTACCGAGGGCGGGGACGATGTCGAGGACACCGTCGGCGGTGGGGAGCCTGTCGGCTCGACGACCACGACGACCGAGGATGTGGCCGCCAAGGGCGACCCCGACGACATCGGCGCCGATCAGCCCGACGATGAGGCGGCCGCAGGGGGCACCCCGGCCGATGACGATGTCGATGCCCGAGCCGAGCCCGAGCCCAGCAACGAGCCCGGCGATCAGCCCAGCGATGGGCCCAGCGAGGAGGCCCTGCTGATTGCCGCAGGGTTGATCCTGCTTCTCCTCGGTGGGGGAAGCGTCGCCCGCTCGCGGCGGCGGAAGAGACCACCCGGTGAGTCGGTCGGTGATCGCGGGGCACGCCAGATAGGGGGCTTCCTCCTGCACTTCCCGCCCGATCTCCTACTACAACGGCTCGGGATCACCAAGGCGCCGGAAGAGGCCGCCCCAGCTCCTCAGGACCAGCCCGAGCATCGCCCAAGCCGAACCCCGGTACCTCCCTTCGAGGAGCTCGAGCGCCACTTCGCGGAAAGCGTGGCCTACCGCGCCGAGCAGGGATATCGCGTGCGGAACCGAAACCTGATCGAGAAGTCATGGAACACGTTCCTCGATCCGTTCTGGAACGACCCGACAAGCGGACAGTGCGGCGAGTATGCGGAGTGGGGCGAGCAATGGACGCGCGGGTTCGTGCGCGATCGGTTCGGGCCCGACGCCTTGGTGGACACCATCGTCGTCGAAGAGCGTTCGACGGTGACCCCCGACGGCATTCGTGACGGGCTGGACGGGCTGTATCGGGCGAACCATGCCGCAACCCGGGTGATCCTTCCCGACGGCCGGCGACTCGTCCTCGACTATTGGGACGCCCTCGGCCGCAACCTCGGCAGCCCGCCCCGGTTGCGCGACGAATCGGATTGGGCGGCGGACTGGATGGCGGAGATCGGTGAAGGCATGGTGGACCGACCCGAAGCGGAGCTCACCTTGAAAAACTACGTGGAGCAGTACGGCTCGGAGCGTGCCTTCGACGCCTACCGGCGAACCATGGAGAAGGAGGGGCGGGGAGCTCTCGCCGAGGTCCTGATCAGATCGTGGGACCGTCAGCCATGGTGACCGAGAGAACGAGGGTGACCGACGCGAGGGGGGCCCTGGAGCGCCGTCGCACCGAGCTCTGGGACCGGATGGGGCGGGGCGAGCTGTCGTTCGAGGAGGCGATGGGGCGTCTTGGCGATTGGGAGGTCGAGACCGGTGACGGCCGCCTTCTCCTCCACCCTCCGACCGGGGAGTGGCTGGTCTACGACCGACTGCATGACACGTACATCCCGCTGGGGGTGAAGGCGGGTCGGGCTGCATCCGGAGCCGGCCCGTCGATGGTGTGCCCGACCTGTGGTGTGACGTCGGCGCCCGGCGACCTGTTCTGCGGGGGGTGCGGAAGCTCGCTCGAGACCGCCGCACTCTCCTGTTCTCGCTGTGGTGCTTCGGCGCCGCCCGGGGCGTCCTTCTGCGTGTCGTGCGGCTCACCGGTTCGTTCCGTGGGCCGGAGGAGACGGCCCCGCTTGACGACGTTGCTCCGCACCTTGACGATGGTCGGCGGCCTCACGTTGACCGGCATCGGTGTCGCCCAGGCATTGGCCGACCGAGATCCCCCGCCGAGCGACTCGATCGCCGAGGCACCCCTCGTGACTTCGACGGCGTCCCTTCCCCCGACGACATCGGTGACGGCAGAGACCATTCCGGTGACCGCCACCCAGCCGGCCGGGCCCGGCGAAGTCACACCCACGGCACCTCAGGAGATGACGTGCCGCGACGATGGGGTGGGCTTCAGCGTCGACTACCCGTCGGGCTGGCACGTCGCCGGCACAGAGTTGGACGGTCCGTGCGCCTATTTCGACCCCGAGCCTTTCGAAGCCTCCGGGTCGTTCGAGGATCCGGTGGCGATCGCGGTGTATTGGACCGATTGGTCGTTCGCCGACCTGGTCGCGAGCTACGACTCAGATGGTGCCGTCATCCAGGAACGCGAGTCCTTCAGGTTGGCGGGGCGGAAGGCCCAGCGCCTGCTGTACACCTTCACCGGCGACGGCGGCGGAGCGTCGGGATACGACGTCATCGTCCAGCACGCCGGCGGTACCTTGGTGTTGACCACGTTCGAGGCGTTCAGCGGTGACTTCGACGCCACACGGCGCGTGGTCGACGACATGGCCGCCAGCCTCGATCTCGAGTCGCGCTGAACGCTCGGCTCGGAAGGGGACACGCCCCCGCAGGCGGCATCACCTACCCGGCGGCCGCTCCGATGAACCTCCGGAGATCGCCGGCGAGCTTTGCCAACTCGTCGACGTGGACGTACATCATGTGACCGGCCTCGTAATAGCCCATCTCGACGTTCCCGCCGAGGGACTCGTCCAGCCCGAGGTGGCCGAACGTGAACTCGGTTGCATGATGCGGCGTCGCCAAGTCGTAGTAGCCGTTGGCGACGAAGACCTTCATGAACGGGTTGCGCGACATCACCTCGCGGAGCGTCTCGGAGACATCGACGTAAGCGTTCTGGAAGTCCTCGTAGCTCCACGGCCGGACCCGCTCCGAGAGCACCTCATACGGCAGATCGCTCTCGTATCCGAGCTCACGGCGCACGTAGTCGTTGAATGCCGACGTGTATGCGGGCATGACCGCATCGATGGACGGGTCGTTCTCCATCATCTGGCCGCCCCCGAAGCGCTCGATGCCCGTGTATCGGCTGTCGATCCTGCCGACCGCCCGCCCCTGATCTCGGAGCAGCTCCTTGCAGAACCAGAGGATCTCGATCCTCAGATCGTGCTTCTTCACGTAGTCGGCGGAGAGCCCCGTGTAGCGGGCGACCTTCGCCGCCACGGCGTCGTAGCGCTTCTCCGGCAGGCCGGCCCCCGCCAGCAGAGCGGAGGCGTACTCCCCATCGACGAAGGCCTCGACCTCGTCGAGTACTGCCCTCAAGCTCTTCCTCTGGAGGTCCTTGGGGAGCCGCTTGTGGTACCACGCCGTCGCGGCGTACGTCGGCAGGAAGAGGATGTACGGCAGGTCGTTGCCCCTGCGGAAGGTCCACGTGCCCGGGTCGAACCCGGCGGTCTGGAAGTTGAGGATCGAGGACACCAGCACCAATCCGTTGAATGCGATGCCGTGCCTGCGCCACAGGTGACCCGCCAGACCCGCCGAGCGAGTCGTCCCATAGCTCTCGCCGGCGATGAACTTCGGGGACGACCAGCGGCCGTTGCGTGTCAGGAAGATCCTGATGAACTCGCCGACCGACTCGATGTCCTTCTTGAAGTGGTGGTAGTCCTTGGCCTTCTTCTCGGGTATCGCCCTGCTGTACCCGGTCGAGACCGGGTCGATGAACACGAGGTCGGCGACGTCGAGGAGCGAATGCTCGTTGTCGACGAGGCGGCCGGGTGGCGGCAGCGCCATGCCGTCCGGCTGCATCTTCACCCGGCGCGGCCCGAACGCTCCGAGGTGGAGCCACACGGATGCCGATCCGGGGCCGCCGTTGAACGAGAAGACGATCGGCCGGCTCGCCACATCCTTCACGTCCTTCCTGGTGTACGCCACGAAGAAGAACGACGCCTCTTTCTTCCCCTCCTCCTCTGCGAGCACGATTCGGCCGGCCGTCGCCGTGTACGGGACGGACTTCCTGCCGATCTTCACCTCGTGCTCGGTCTCGCTGATGGCCTCCTCGTGATGAGGCGGCGGCTCGACCTTGGCGCCTGCGTCGTCGCCGTCCTTGCCGTTCGCGTCCTTGCCGTTCTCGTCCCTGTCCTGGTCGTCGTCAGGCATGCGTGGTGTCCCCTTCGTCCGGGAAGTACGTGTAGACCCGCTCTCCGGCGAACAGCCGTGCTTCGGGGTCCCAAGGGAAGAAGATGACGACGCGCCAGCTGAGGCGCGCCCCGGTCGGCTCACGGCCGATCCACTCCTTGTGGTGGGTGCCCGACGCGACTGCTTCCTCGCAGACACCCTGCGGACCGACGACGATGCTCGTGAGGTTGAACTCGATGTCCGGGAAGGCGCCGAGCAGGCCGGTGTAGAAACGGGTGGCACCCTCGTGGCCTTCCCACCGGTGGCCGGACTGCACCAACTCGTATACGCAGTCGTCGGTGAGCGTGGAGAGCAATCCTGCGATGTCCCTGGCATCCTCGGCGAGTGAATGACGCTTCCACAGCGCCTTGATGTCGTCGTAATCGTCTGTCGCCCTGGCGAGCAGCTCTCGCACGGCGTCCCGCCTCGATCGCCACTCGGCGTCGAGGGCTTCCGCAGCCGCAGTCATCTGGTCGGTTCCTCCTGGTGGCGGGCCGGCACCGAGCCTACCGGCGCGTCCCCCGACGCTTATGGCCCACAGAGTCCCCACTAATGCCATGGCGCGACGGGTTCGATACATGAGTAAACCCGGCGACCCCCTCCGGCGAGTGACACAGAGAGCAACGTGACGGCCCAGCCACAGCACTCGAGGCGCCGCAGCGCCGCGGCGGCCGATCCCGCACGACGCGGGGTCGGAGCCGGGCCTGCCCCGGTGAAGGCCGTCACGACGTTCGAGTCGTTCTACCAGAGGGAGCTGAAGGCCGTGATCGGGCTGGCATACGCGCTGTCCGGCAGCCGGAGCGCCGCCGAGGACCTCGCTCAAGACGCCTTCCTGGCAGCCCATCGCTCCTGGGACAAGATCAGCCGATACGACAAGCCCGAGGCGTGGGTCCGGCGGGTGGTCGCCAACATGTCGGTGTCGATGTTCCGCAGGAAGATCCGCGAGGCGAGAGCCGTCGCCCGGATCAACCGCAACGAGGCGATCCTCCCGGACCTCCCGGCGCAGGACCACGAGTTCTGGATGGCCGTTCGATCGCTCCCGAAACGCCAGGCGCAGGCGGTCGCCCTGCACTACCTGGAGGATCGCCCGATCGCAGACATCGCCGGGATCCTCGAGTGCGCCGAGGGCACCGTGAAGGTCCATCTCCACAAGGGCCGCATCCGGCTCGCAGAGAAGCTCGGCCTGGAGGTGGAATCGTGACGACGCTCGACATGCGGGCCGCCCAAGCCAGCACGTCACTCAAGAGTGCCGTGGCCGGTCACCACACCGCCCTCACGGTCGACCAGCTCGCCAGGAGGCGCATCTGGAACCAGGCGGCGTCAGCGGCCCTGGCGGTGGCGGCGATCGCCGCACTGCTGGGCATCGCCCTCACGCTACAGGTCGCACTGCCGTTCAACCGGGTTGCCGGCCCGACGACGTCCACGGTGGCGCCCACGTCGACGGTGGCCCCACCGCAGGACGGCATCGTGCCGCCCATCGTGGACGGCCCGGGTGGTGGGGACGACGATCCCGGGTCCACCGTGCCGGAGACGACCACGACCACCACCGTGACGACGACGCTCCCGCCGGAGACGACCACGACCGAGGCGCGTGACTCGGATCCGCCCCGCCTCGTGATCCTCAGTCCCGAGGACGGAGCCCACGTCACCGAGCGGACGGTGCGCTTCTCAGGCGAGACCGAGCCGGGAGCGACGGTCACGGCGGGTCGATACGAGGCAGACGTGACGGAAGGCGGACGATGGTCGATCGTCCTCGTACTCGAGGCGGGACCGAACAGGGCGACGTTCACTGCCGCCGATCCGGCAGGCAACGAGACGACCGCAACCATCGTCGTCCATCTCGACGTCACGGACAAGCCCCCCGACGAACCTCCTCATGAGTTCACGGCGCACGCCGAGTTCGGGTCGTGCTCCGAGGTGCCGCCGTTCGACGTGTATTACGGCACCGGGGCACCGGGGTCGGTCATCCGCATTCGATCCGAGTTCGGCTCCGGCGAGACCGTGGTGAACGAGAGGGGCCGCTGGGAGGTCAAGGTGCTGTTCCCCGAAGCCCCGTTCGGCGAGACGTTCCGCGTCACCGTCCGTGACGACGGCGGACACCAGAAGCGCTTCGAGTTCACGAGCTACGCAGAGCGCTGAGGCCGGCGGCTACTCCAGCTCGAGCTCGCCTTCGGAAGGCAGGACGTCGTCGGGGTCGAACCACTCGATCTCGCCCAATGGGTCGGTGACCTGTCCTCGTTCCGGCTCGCCCTCGGGCTCGACGTCGATCGGCGGTTCCACCGTCGGGCTGGGCGAGGGCTCGCCGACGGCACTCGCTGATCGGGCCCGACGAGTCGAGGTGTACTCCGCGACCTTGGCCCGCAGCTTGCGGATGGCACCGCTGGCCTCCTCGGGCGCCTGCATGAGGATCTCCGGGACGTGGCGGATCCAGCCGACCGCACGCAGCGTCCCGACCATGGCGGTTCCGGTCACCGCGACGATGCCGATGGCCGCCATGAACACGACCGGCCGGGGCAGGGCCAGCTCGAAGAACTCCTGAGCGGGTGGTGCCAGCATGAGGACCACCAGCAGCGCAGCCATCCCGGCGATCAGCCAGCGCTTCCACGCGATGAGCGGGCGCATCACGATCCCGAGGGCGAACAGGCCGAGCGCCGAGAGCACCAACGTCGCCATGCTCCTCGCCTCGACGAGCGACACGCCCTCTCTGATCGCCAGCTCGTAAGCCACGAACGATGCGATCCCCGCCGCCAGCCCGGTCGGAATGGCGAAACGGAGGACGCGCATCACGAACCCCGGCCTGGCGCGCCGTGACGATCGCGAGAGAGCCACGAAGAAGGCCGGGATGCCGATCGTGATCGAACCGACGAGCGTGAGGTGGCGGGGCAGGAACGGGAACGGCCGGTTGACGAGTCCGACGACGAGGGCGATGAAGATGGCGTACACCGTCTTCGTCACGAAGAGGTTGGCGACCTTCTCGATGTTCGAGATGACTCGGCGTCCCTCGCCCACCACCCCCGGGAGGGTGTCGAAGCTGCCGTCGACGAGCACCAGTTGGGCGACGGCGCGCGATGCTGCGCTCCCGCCCCCGATGGCGATGCCGATGTCGGCGTCCTTCAGCGCCAGCACGTCGTTGACGCCGTCGCCGGTCATGGCCACCACGTGGCCGCGCGACTGGAGCGCCCTGACCATGGCGCGCTTCTGTTGAGGCGTCACCCTTCCGAACACCGTCCCCTGCTCGACGACCTCCGCCAGCTGATCCGGGTCGTTCGGCAGTCGCCTGGCGTCGACGACTTCGTGAGATCCCGGCACCCCGACCTCTCTGGCGATGGCGGCCACCGTGTCCGGGTGGTCCCCCGATATCACCTTGGCCTGGACGCCCTGGTCGGCGAAGTACCGGAGCGTCTGCGCCGCGTCCGGGCGGATGCGGTCCCCGAGGGCGACGATCGCCACCGGCTCCACCGCGGAAGGGACCGCGGCGGCGGCGAGCGGCTCGTCCGTGCGCGCCAGCAGCAGCACCCGCCTGCCGCGCCAGGCGTGCTCCCGCACGGAGGAAGCCACGTCGGCATCGTTCGGCAGCAGGATCTCGGGTGCCCCGAGGAGCCACGAGCCCTGCCGCTCGAACGTGGCGCCACTCCATTTCCTGGCAGAAGAGAAGGGGACGGACGACACGCGGCGCCACCCTTGCGGCGCCGCGAACTGGTCCTTGACGGCGCTCAACGTGGCGTTCGGGTCCGGCTCGGCAGCCCCGAGGGCACCGAGCGCCGCCCGCGCTCCATGTTCGTCGGCGGCGAGCACCTCGAGAGCCTGCACGGTCAGCTTGCCCTCGGTGAGCGTCCCGGTCTTGTCGAAGCAGACGGTGTCGACCCGGGCAAGGCCCTCGACGGCGGGCAGCTCCTGCACGAGGACGTTGCGCCTGCCGAGACGGATGACCCCGATGGCGAAGGCCACCGAGGTGAGCAGGACCAGGCCCTGGGGCACCATCCCGACGGCACCGGCCACGGCCGAGCGGAGTGCCTCGACGAAGCTGTTGTGGACCCGCATCTCGCTCCACACGAGAAGCAGCACGACGGGCCCCACCGCCCAGCTCACGGCCAGGAGAACGAAATCGATGCCGTCGCGCAGCTCCGACTTCACCAGGGCGAAGCGCTTCGCTTCCCGGGCCAGCCCGGCGGCGTAGGCGTGGGGTCCGACCCGGGTAGCCCGGTAGAGACCCGAACCCGCCGCGACGAAGCTACCGGAGAGACCTTGGTCCTCCGCCTGCTTGGCGACCGGCTCGGACTCGCCGGTGAGAAGCGACTCGTCGATCTCGAGGCCCCTGCTGGAGATCACGGTCCCGTCGACCGGGAGCTGGTCGCCCGCCCGCAGATGGATGACGTCGTCGACGACGATCTGATCGACGGCGACCTCGCGGGGCTCACCGTCACGCACGACCCGGATGGTCGGCGACGTGAGCACAGCCAGCCGATCGAGGGTCGCCTTGGCCCGCAGCTCCTGGATGATCCCGATGCACGCGTTCGTGATGAGGACGATGCCGAACAGCGCATCCCGCGGCTCACGCACCGCGACGAGGATCACAACGAGGAGCGCCCCGAGGAGCATGTTGAACCGAGTGATGATGTTGGCCCTGAGTATCTCTGCGGTCGTGCGGCTCGGGCTCTCCTGCACGACGTTGATCTCGCCCCGGGCGATGCGCTCACGAACCTCGGCCGTGGAGAGACCGGGGTGGGCCGCAACCTGCTCTCGGGTCTCGGTTGCCATGGCGACGAGACTACCGGGGGGCAGCACTCGGAACGGAGGACGGGACGCTCCAGCGCCGTGGCGGACGATCCGTCGGGGAATTACACTGCTGTAAGTCGCCGACAGGGAGGAGCGCCGCCGTGGCGCTGGTCATCGAGAAGTCCGTGGCCATGAGGGTTCTCGAAGCCGCCGCCGTCTGTTGCATCGGAGCAGGCGATGCGGCGCGAGAGTCGACGCTCGCCGGGCTCGATCTCGGTATCCCCGGCGGCGACGATGCCCACTGCGTCGTCGTCGCCGACCGTCGCCGGATCGAGGTGGTCGTCGAGCCCGGCTGCGACCTCGGTGCGCTGAGAGGGCGCCTCGAGGCCCTGTCACGACGCGACTGGGAGATCGTGGTGCTGGTTCCCCTCACGGACGTGGGGGCGGCCCACGGCGTGCTGCGCGGCACGACCTGCAGGCTCCAGCCGTGGTGGCTCGACGGCGCGACCGTTCAGTTCGGTGCCTCCGAGATCCCTTGACCCGGCGCCCCGATCGGCTTTCGGCTCCCGTCGGCGGGACGATGGGGGACTTCGCGGCTCGACGTTCCTAACCTTCCCGGGATGCCGATCGCTCTGCACACGCAGACCGTTGTCGCCTTCCTGTGGGACTTCGACAGGACGCTGATCGCCGACAACATGCAGGGGCCGATCTTCGACGAGTACGACGTCGATCCGGTCTTGTTCTGGCAGGAGGTGGACGGTCTCGTCGAGTATCACGCCAAGCGCGGCGAGGTGCTCGCCAGGGACCTCGCCTATCTGCTGCACATCTTGTCGTACGTCGAGGCAGGGGCGTTCCCGGGCTTGACGAACGCCAAGCTCAGAGAGCTCGGTGGGAAGCTCGAGCCGTGCCCCGGCATCCCCGAGTTCCTCGAGGCGACGAGGCAGAAGGTGATGGACGTCCAGGCGTTCGCCAGAGAGGGCATCACGGTCGAGCATTACATCGTGTCGACCGGGCTGCGAGCGATGATCGAGGGGAGCTCCATCGCCCCCCACGTCGACGGGATCTGGGCGAACACGTTCGTCTCGGCGAACGCATCCCCCGGTTACCTCGAGCGGCTCCAGGTCGACGATGCCCGCGGGCCGATCAAGCACCTCTCGTACGTCATCGACAACACGTCGAAGACGAGGCCCGTCTTCGAGATCAACAAGGGAGTCAACAAGAACCCCCAGGTGGACGTGAACGCCCGGATGTCGGAGGCGCAGCGGAGGGTGCCCCTGCGCAACATGATCTACATCGCCGACGGCCCGAGCGACGTCCCGGTGTTCTCGATCCTCAACCAGAACGGCGGCAAGACCCTCGGGGTGTACACGCTCGAGCCCCGCAACAACCACAAGCAGGTGAAGCAGCTCTCGGAGCAGGGCCGGGTCCAGGGGATGGCGGAAGCCGACTATCGGCCCGGCAAGGCGGCGTTCCTGTGGCTGATGGACAGCCTCGACCAGATCAGCAGCGAGATCGTCGAGGCGCGTCGCATGGCCTTCGCCGAGATCAAGAACCCGCCCGGCCATACGTGATGCCGGCGGTGTTCCGGGTCCGCGTCGCCGGGGTGGCGGTCCACGACGGTCGGGTGCTCTTCCACAGGGCGGCGCACGACGACTTCTGGGCGCTCCCGGGAGGGCGGGTTGCGGCCGGCGAGACCCTCGCCGAGGCGCTGGTACGCGAGATCCAGGAGGAGGTCGGGGTCGAGGCGGTCGCCGGGCCGTTGTTGTGGGTCATCGAGAACTTCTTCGATCACCCGTCTCTGCTTCGCAGCCCGCCGGCCGGGCCTCCCGTCGCCCACCACGAGATCGGCCACTACCTGCAGCTCACGCTGCCCCCTCCTCTGCGCGCCGCCGGCGACTTCACGGGTGTCGAGATGCGCGGCACCGCCGATGAGTACGTGCTCGAGTTCAGCTGGTTCTCGGTCGACGAACTGGACGGCGTCGATGTGCGGCCGAGGATCGTCGGCGACCTGCTCGCCGAGCCCCTCCCCGCCGGCATGCGAACCATCGTCGTCAGTGAGTGACGTTCAGAAGGCCCGCACCCGATCGACGGCGATCCTGACCGGCACGGGGTAGTGCTCGGCGAAGTAGCCGATGGTCCACTCGTAGCTCTCGAGCTTCTTTCGATACTTGGCGAAGAAGGCGTCGTGCTCGTCGGGGCTCGGCGTCTCGTCGTCGATCCTGGCCGTGCCTTCGATCGTCACGATTGCGCCACCCTCGCCGTCTCCGTCGAGGTTCATCGCCACCTTGGGGTGGGTTGCGACGTTCGCCAGTCTCACCGAACGCTTCGAGTACACGAGGATGTCGCCACCGTCGACGACGAACCAGACGGGAGAGGTCTGGGGTTGGCCGGCAGGCGACACGGTCGTGAACCAGATGATCAGGTCGTCGTCCAGTCGGGCCCTGGCGGCCGGTTTGAGTGTTTCGAGTGTCATGACAGGAGACTATCCGCTGCTCAGACCACCAGGAACGCCAGAACACCGAAGCCGACGCAGTACCCGCCGAAAGGCACGAGGCCGATCCTGCGGATGAGGCGCAGCAGCAACGCGATCGCCATGTAACCGGCGACGGCGGCGACGGCGACGCCCACCCAGGTCTTCGCCGGGATGCCCTGGGTGCTCTGCATCAGCTCGGCGCCCTCGAGGAGCCCTGCCCCGGCGATGGCTGGGATGCCGAGCAGGAACGAGAACCGGGCGGCCTCCCCCGACCGCAGGTCCATCACGATGCCCCCGGTGATCGTCATCCCCGATCGCGTGATGCCGGGAATCAACGCCAGCGCCTGGGCGGCGCCGATGACCACGGCATCGCGGTCGGTCACGGTCTCGATGCCACGCCTTCCCTGCCCGATGAACCGAGTGGCGATCATGACGCACCCGGCCACGACCATTGCGATCGCCACGGCGCTCGGGTCCTCGTTGAGTCGTTCCAGGGGGCCTTTGGCGGCCAAGCCGATGGCGGCGGCCGGGATGGTCCCGATCACGAGGAGCCTGAGCAGTCCCCGGCCGCGGGCGTTGAGCTGCACCATGTCCTTCACGTCCCGGCGGAAGAAGGCGAGCACCGCGATCAGCGTGCCGAGGTGGAGCACGGCCGACGTAGCCAGGTCGGGCCCCTCCCGTCCGAGCAGGGCCGGGACGAGGACGAGATGCCCGCTCGACGAGATGGGGAGGAACTCGGTGAGGCCCTGGATCAGGCCCCAGAAAGCGGCTTCGATCATGCGACCGGGAGACTAACGGCGCTTGGGGACTCACCCACGCGGCTACGGAGAGACGAGGACGATCACGTTGCCGGCCGCCGCCGCCGTCGCCACCAGCACCGATTGCTCCTCGGCGACTGCGACGAGACCCGCCTCCTCGACCCCGAACGTCCCGCTTCCTCCGGGCGACACCACCACCCCGTCGACGGAAGACACCGGATCCGTCACGACGATCTTGACCGGAGACCCCGGAGCGGCGCCGTCCGAGAGCGGCACGGGAACCGACCACCACCCGTCCGGGACCGGCGACTCGGATGCCAGTGCTGACGGCACGAGTGGCTCGCCCGCCGCGATCCTGCGGGAGGCGACCGGTAGGGACAGGTCGGGGTCCGGCAGGATGCCCACAGGCACGTCTCGCCACTCGACCGCCGTTTCGTCGACCACGGCGCCGCGAGGCATAGCGCGGGAGGCGAACGGGTAAGGCGTCGTCTCCCTGCCGCTCAGCTCGAGGACCAGAGCGAGGGCGACGACGGCACCCGCGGCGAGCCACCGGAGGTAGGGCGGCTTGGCGAACCAATACACGCAGGCGACCGTATCGGACGACGACGGGCAACGGAAGCCGTCTCCCGCGGGGATCGACACGAATGGGCCCCTCCCCGTTCCCTCCCTCCGTGAGGAGGGAGGGCGCATCACGCAAGCAGGGGGAATGGTGGGGGACTTGCGATCAGCGACACGGGGAGGGGATCTCGGCGGCACCGCCCAGGGGCGGCGCCGGCGCGGGGCCGGTCGGCCACCTCGAATCAACGCGCTCTGTGGTGGCGGACTCTCTCATGGTGTTCCTGGCGGCCAGGCGGTCATTGTGGTCGGCGTCGATCCCACAGGGAAGGCTTTCACTCCTGTATCGACCCGCGGCAGGAGTGGGTGGCGTCCACTCGGGGGATCATGTCCACAACGGCGGCGCGTAGCGTGTCGAGCGACGCCTCGAACTGCTTGAGGACCTGCGCGTGCGTGACAGGCTCGGCCTCGGCCACGACGCCGGCGTCGTAATCGGTGACGACTGAGATGTTGACGTAGCACATCCCGAGCTCCCTGCTGAGAGCGACTTCCGGCTCCTGGGTCATGTTGATGACCGCCCAGCCGTGTGACGAGAAGAACGAGGACTCGGCGCGTGACGAGAACCGGGGACCCTCGATCACGACGACGGCGCCTCCGTCGTGCACGCGGGCGTCGACGCCCTCCAGCGACTCGATCGCCACCCGGCGGAGATCTTCGCAGTACGGGTCGGCGAAGCTCAGGTGCTCGATGTCGGGGCCGTCGAAGTACGTCCTCGCCCTCCCCCTCGTCCAGTCGACGAGCTGGTCGCACACGACGAAGTCCCCGGGCTCGATCTCGGTCTTCAGGCTGCCGACGGCGCACGGCCCGATGAGGCAGCTCGCCCCGAGCTGGCGCATGCCCCAGACGTTCGCCTTGTAGGGGACCATGTGTGCCGGGAAACGGTGATCGGCGCCATGACGAGGGAGGAAGGCGACCTCGACGCCCGAGACGGTGCCGACGGTGTACGGGGCGGCCGGGGCCCCATAGGGCGTCTCCACCTCGACGCTGCGCGCGTCGTCGAGGAACTCGTAGAACCCGGAACCGCCAAAGACACCGATCATGAGATGTTGAACGCACCCTCCAACCCTCGTGATGGTAGTCACGCAGAGTGGCGGCCACCGCTCCCAACCGGTCCCTCCCAGCTTCTGGCCCATCGAGGGCCGGCGTCGTGAACCGCCGACCACCCTCCACCTACACTCGCCGCGGTGGAGGCTGCCGTCGCCATCGTCGTTGCGTACCTGCTCGGGAGCGTCGATTTCGGTGTGATCGTGCCCCGGTTGCTGGGCGTCGACATTTACCAGCACGGCAGTGGCAATCCAGGCACCTCCAACGTCTTTCGGACACTCGGGAAGAAGGCGGCGGCCGTCGTCCTCGTCGGTGACGTCGCCAAGGGTCTGCTCGCGGCGGCCATCGGTGCCGGGTGGGTATCGGTGCCGGTCGGCTTCGCCTGCGCGACGGCTGCGGTCGTCGGTCACACGTTTCCCGTATGGCACGGCTTCCGAGGGGGACGCGGTGTGGCGACCGCCCTCGGCGCCGCCATCTGGCTGGAGCCGGTCTTCGGCCTGGTGACTGCGGCGGCATGGGGAGGGCTCGTCGCCGCGACCAAGGTCGCCTCGGTGGCGTCGCTCGCCGCCATGGCCGTCTACGTGCCCGGCTTCGTCCTGGCGGGCCACCGAGGATGGTCGCTCGCTTGGGCGGCGGCGACGGCGGCGATCGTCGTCGCCCGCCACGCTCCCAACATCCGCCGCATGATCCGCCAGGACGAGCGGAGGATCACCGGCTGATGCGGCCCCTCGCAGACGCCCAGCGAGATGTTCTCGCCGCCATGCCCGCCTTGCCGGCGATGTCCACCTCGATCAGGGAGTCGCTCGGGCTCGTCCTCGCCGAGCCGGTCGTTGCGTCGCACGACCTTCCGCCATTCCCGAACTCGGCGATGGATGGGTACGCCGTCCGGCACGCCGACCTGGCGTCGATTCCGGCCGAGCTGCCGGTCCTCGAAGACGTGCCCGCCGGGAGCGTGGCGACGATGGCCGTCGCTCCGGGCACCGCCATCAAGATCATGACGGGAGCCCCGCTGCCGGACGGGGCGGACACGGTGGTGCGGGTCGAGGACACCGAGCCGGGGGAGCGATCTGTTCGGGTGCTCGCCGCCCCGGACCGCGGCACCTCCGTGAGAGCCGCCGGCGGCGACATCGAGGCGGGCACCGTCGTCGTGGCGGCCGGGGAACGGCTCGCACCTGCTCACCTCGGGCTGCTCTCGTCCCTCGGTGTGACGGCCCCGGTTGTCGCCCGGCGGCCGCGGGTCGCCGTCATGTCGACCGGCGACGAGGTCGTGGCGCCCGAGACCGCCGTGCTGGAGCCGGGGAAGATCCGCGACTCGAACCGCTTCGTGCTCCATGGCGTGCTCACGGAGCTCGGAGCCGAGATCCTCGACTTCGGCATCATCGGCGACGACGCCGACCTGATCGGTGAGACCCTCCGGAAGGCTGCCGACGAGGCCGACGTCGTCGTCACCAGTGGCGGGGTGTCGATGGGGGAGTACGACCTCATCAAGCAGGAGCTGACCAAGCTCGGCACGGTCGACTTCTGGCAGGTGGCGATGCAGCCTGCCAAGCCGTTCGCCTTCGGGGCGATCGGCGGCGTTCCGCTGTTCGGCCTGCCGGGCAACCCGGTCTCCGTCTTCGTTGCTTTCGAGCAGTTCCTTCGCCCGGCGCTGTTGCGCATGATGGGCGCCCGCAGGTTGTTTCGCCCCCGCACGGCCGGAGTACTCGCCGAGCGGGTGGAGACGGACGCCGAGAAGACCGTCTTCGTGCGGGTTGCCCTGGCATCGGCAGACGACGGCGCCTTCCGGGTGACGCGGTCCGGCGGCCAGGGCTCGAACGTGCTCTCGGCGTTGGCAGCGGCGGACGCCTTCGGGGTCGTCCCGGTCGGGGTCGGGGCGCTCGACGAGGGAGACCTCGTCACGCTCGAGTTGTTCCGCGCCGCCGAGACGCGAACGAGCGAGGAGGCCCTCGGTGGTGGATGAGCCGCGCACCGGCGAGTTGTCCCACCTCGATGCAGAGGGGCGGGCACATATGGTGGACGTCGGAGCGAAACCCGTGTCTGCCCGGATCGCGGTAGCCGAGGCCTTCGTGACCATGTCGGCTCCGGTGCGAGCCAGGCTATTCCAGGGCGACCTTCCGAAGGGCGACGCGGTGTCGGTGGCGCGCATCGCCGCCATCCAGGGCGCCAAGCGGACGTCGGATCTCATCCCGCTGTGCCACCCGCTTCCCCTAGACGCCGTCGACGTGGCCATCGAGCCGACCGAGACCGGCGCCAGGATCGAGGTGACTGCTCGGGTGTCGGCGAAGACGGGTGTCGAGATGGAGGCGATCACCGCCGCGGCCATCGGGGCGGTGACGATCTACGACATGATCAAGGGCCTCGACCGCTCAGCCGAGATCGGCCCCGTGAGGCTGCTCTCGAAATCGGGCGGCAAGTCGGGGGACTGGCACCGATGAGAGCAGCCGTCGTGACGGTCAGCGACAGGGTGAGCCGCGGTGAGGCCGCCGACCGCTCCGGCCCGGCCGCCGAAGAGGCGCTGCGCACCATCGGATTCGAGATCACATCGACGGCCGTCGTGCCCGACGGCGTCGAATCGGTTGCTGCCGCGCTGCGCGGCCTCATCGGGAAGGCCGACCTGGTCGTGACGACGGGAGGCACCGGCTTCACGGACAGAGATCTCACCCCCGAGGCCACCCGTCTGGTCATCGAGCGCGAAGCGCCCGGGCTCGCCGAGGCGATGCGGGCCGCCACGTTCGGCGTCAACCCGCACGGCATGCTGTCGCGGGGAGTCGCCGGGATCGCCGGATCGACGCTGATCCTCAACCTGCCCGGCTCCGTTTCAGGGGTCACCGAGTCGCTTGCCGTCATTGCGGAGGCGCTGCCGCACGCAGTGGAGTTGCTGACTTTGCAGCGATCGGACCACAACGTTTCTTGATCTGAGCGTCCTGATCTGATCGAGATCCTTCGAGATCGCGAAAATCCTTGGTGTCGGTGGGCCTGCGGCCCACGCTCGACAAGGCAGCGGAGTTGCTGAGTGCGCAGCGATCGGACCACAATGCGTCCTGATCTGATCGAGATCGCGAAATCCTTGGTGTGGGTGGGCCTGCAGCCTACGCTCGACAAGGCAGCGGAGTAAGGGACCAACTTGGAGATCGTTGTCTTCATCGTGATCGCCCTTGTGTGGGCGTTCTTCCTGCTGCCATCTTTCTTCGACAACCGCCGCCAGGCACCTATGAGCTCGACGAGGAGCTTCGCCCGCTCGACCGCCCTCCTGGCATCCGTCGCCAACAGCCCGGCCCACGAGGTCACGTCGCGACGGATGGCGTCCACCCGGCGGCGCAGGGTGCTCGTCGGACTCGGCGCCGGCGCCGTCGCCGCCCTGCTGCTCGCCATCACGGGAGGCAGCGCGCTCTGGCTCACCGTCGCCATCCTGTTCGACCTCGCCCTGTCCGCCTACGTCGGGCTCCTCGTCGCGATGCGCCAGCGGGCCTCCGCCTTGGCATCCGTCATCACCATCGAGCGGGCCGCCGAACCGGTCGTCGTGGACGCCCAGCGCCACACCGTTCGTGTCGTCGCCGGCTGACGTGCCGTCGCCGGACATCGGCCTAGACGCTCTCGAGTCTGCGGTCAGGTCCGAGCTGGACGACAAGTACGGGGCTCGCGAGCTGGCGCTCGAGAACTGCCGCAAGATCATCCGGTCATCGGCGAACGCCATCAGAGCGCTCCACCGCAACGAGACCGCCGAAGCTCGCCACCTGCTCGCCGAGGCCCGCCGGCTCATCGAAGAGGCGGAGGGCCCGCTGTCCGAGCATCACGACATCTACCACGCCGGCTTCTTCTACGACGCAGTGAAGGAGTACGCCGAGGCGGAGACGACAGCCGCCCTGTTCGCAGGGGAGAAGCTCCCTCTTCCGTCGGACATCGGCGTCCACTCCGTGCCGTACATGAAGGGGCTCGGCGAAGCGGTCGGCGAGCTGCGCAGGCGGCTGCTCGACCTGCTGAGGGCCGGCCACCTCGCCGAGGCCGAGTCGGTGTTCCGCCAGATGGAGGCGATCCACGATCTCATGACGTCTCTCGACTACCCGGACGGCATGACGGACGGGCTGCGGAGGACCACGGACGTCGCCAGGCAGCTCATCGAGCGCAGCCGGGCGG
Organism: Acidimicrobiia bacterium; assembly: GCA_036396535.1. Classification (NCBI taxonomy): domain Bacteria; kingdom Bacillati; phylum Actinomycetota; class Acidimicrobiia; species Acidimicrobiia bacterium. The sequence continues at coordinate 23,074 of DASWKR010000003.1, forward strand.
ACCTCACCACGACGGTCGTCCAGGAGCGTCTGCGGATGCAGCTTGCTGACGGCGGCGAGCCGGCGACGAGCTGACGAGAGCGGAGCGGCCGCCGCCTACAATGCTGCGCTGCCAGGGGGTGTAGCTCAGCCCGGCAGAGCGCTTCGTTCGCAACGAAGAAGTCACGGGTTCAAATCCCGTCACCTCCACGCCCCGGGGAGCACCCGGACCCGCCGCCAGCGTGTGAGGCGGAGGCTCACCGCGATCCAACACCGAACTGCCCAACAGCGAACCGCCGAACAGACCGTCGACCGAGACACTCGCGGCCTCGAACGCTGAGCCCCCGCCGCCGGGGCGGGCGCCACATTTCCCACGTATCGGTGCGGTAGCGCCGACTGCCGGTCATGTGTGAGTGATTCGGTGGATTCTTGGTGGTGACGGCCGCGCGTCATGCATCCATTGCGCAAACGTGACTAAGCGGGCCGTAGTCTCAGAGAATCCGCCCTGCGACTCGTGACCGAGTGAAAAGCCATCCGAGGCCGAATGACGCGACCACGCCCAAGGTGAAGACGCTGACGAACTTCAGTTCGGCTGGGACTACGACTTCTCGCAGGGCTGTGGCGAGCAGGATGGTAATCGGGACGTGCAGGAGATAGGCGACGAAGGACGCTCGCCCGAGGCCACCCACCAGCGCGCCTGCACGGTTGGTGCGGCGACGGAACCAGTCGATCAACCACAACGACATGCCCAGCGCGAGGGTGGCTTCGATGAGCGGGATCAGCGTCGCCTCGAACCGCAACCCCCCGAGGAAGGGATCCGGATCGTCGGTGATGGCGATGCCAGCGCCCACGAGCGCGGCAAGGACGACACCGAGGGCGGCGGCCCGCCCGCAGGTCCGCCGCAGCTGTGACGGCAGAACGTCGGACAGCCAGCCCCGCTCTCGAGCGAGGACGCCGAGCGCGAAGAGCGCGGACATCTGCGGGTACTCCCAGAGGTTCAGCGTCAATAGCGCCTCGCCGCTGAGTACCGGGAACTCGAGGCGCACAAGAAACGACGCCACGGCGATGAAAATGCCCACGTTCACCAGATCGCTACGTCGGAGCGGGACTATGCCCTCAGTCCGGACGGGACGTCGCGACCGCCAGGCGGCATAGGCGAGTGAGAACATCAGGAGAGCGGCCATGAACCAGGCCACGCCAAGCTCGACGTCGTCCCAATAGGTGCGACGGAAATAGTCGGCGATCGTCTCCCCCTCGCCCATCGCCCGGGCGCCGAAGAAGTTCATCGCCGGGTTGACCATGAAGAGATAGACAGCCGTGGGGATGCCGAGACGCCAGAGCCGGTCGATGACGAAGCGACGAGCACCCTTGCGTTCGAAGGCCGGAGGGGTGAACCACCCTGCTACGAAGAACATCAGGCCCATTCCGAAGAGCAAGCCAGGCGCGAACACCCCGGCGAGAACCGCCTTGGCGATCTCACTGGCGGTTCGCTCCTCGTACCACCATCCGACATCGAGGGCGTAGATCACACTGACGTGCGAGCCGATGACTCCCACGATGATCGCAACCCGCAGGTTGTCGATCCAAGTTGCGCGACGACCGGCCCTGTCAGAGACCGCCGGACCACGGGCAGGTGCCGTCTGCGTCATGTGCTGATCGTGTGCCAGCCGTACGATCCGCACGAGAGGCGAACGTCACCTCTTCCAAGGGTCCTCGCTCGCCTGACCCCCCGGTTCTGAACAGCACTGCAACGCCTCAGCAATCGCAGCGGATCTGTGATCGCGGCGGGCGGACCCATCACGCGGACTCGCGGAAGTCACGGAGATCGCACTCGAACCGAGCGCTACTGGGTCTCGGCGGCGTACCAGTCGGCGGACTCGCCGGAGACCGACTCACCCCCGGCCGGCTCGGGCTCTGCATCGTCGACGGCCTCGACGGCGTCGAAGGCATCGAACGTGTCATCCCTGTCGGCAGCCGCGGGTGTGGCAGCGTCGGCCTCGGCGCTCTCGCTGGCAGCGTCGGATGCGGCGGCGGCCTCGGCTGCGGTCGGCGGGACGACGGTGAGGCCCCTCGTCGGCGTCTCGACCTTGAGGGCGCCGGCGTCTGCGTTCACGGAGGCCTTCGTCACAGATCCGTTCTCACGGAGGGTGTCGAGGGCCGGCTCGAGGCGATCCAGCAGATCCTGGAGCAGCGGGAGCTTCTCGGCGAGCATGGCACGCACGTCCACAGCCTCGTCCGTGAGGACGCCGATCTGCCGCTCGGCGTCGGCGAGCATGTCGCGTGCCTTGTCCTGGGTGGCGTTGACGACGGAGTCGCCCTCAGCACGGGCGGTCGTGCGGATGCGCTCGGCCTCCGCTTCGGCGCCGGCGACGATCGCGCTCGCCTCGGCCCGCAGCTGGTCGGCCTCCTGCTGCGCCTTGGCGAGCAGATGCTCCTTGGTCTGCTGGGCGGCTGCCAGGTTGGCACGCACCGTCTCGGCGGCCTGCTCGGCCTCCGCGACGATGCGCTCCATCTCTTTGTCGAGAGCGCCGAAGTCGCCCGGTGGCTGGAATGCGTCGTTGTCCATGAAAGCGATCTCCTCTTGGGCTACCCCTCGCTCAGGTTCCATCGGAAAGAATGCAGGCCGGGGTGAGTAGTTCTTGCGGCCCGGCGCGCAGACTCCCACACACGACAACGCCTCGTTCCACTACCTTGCCGATGTGGCAGCGACGCCGAACCTCATCGCGCTCGTCCTCGCAGGCGGCGAGGGGAAGCGGCTCTATCCCCTCACACGGGATCGGTCGAAGCCTGCGGTCCCGTTCGGCGGCGCATACCGGCTGATCGACTTCGCGCTCTCGAACCTGGTCAACGGCGGCTACCGCAGGATCGCAGTGCTCACCCAATACAAGAGCCACAGCCTCGACCGGCACCTGGCGTTGACATGGAGGATGTCGACGATGCTGGGCAACTATGTGACGCCCGTCCCCGCCCAGATGCGTCGCGGGCCGCACTGGTTCGCCGGGTCGGCGGACGCCATCTTCCAGAACTTCAACATCCTCACCGACGAGCAACCGGACCACGTGATCGTGTTCGGCGCCGACCACATCTACCGGATGGATCCGAGTCAGATGGTCGACCACCACCTCGAGACGGGAGCCGGAGTAACGGTGGCGGGGATCAGGGTGCCGAGGGAGGAGGCGACGGCGTTCGGTATCATCGCCGTGGACGCCGCAGGGAAGATCGTCTCGTTCGACGAGAAACCGGCCGACCCGCGGCCGACCCCGGACGATCCCGACGTGGCGTACGTGTCGATGGGGAACTACGTGTTCGATACGGCGGTGCTGCGTGAGGTGATCGAGGAGGACTCGAACGACCCTGACTCACGCCACGACATCGGCGGCAACATCATCCCGCGCCTCGTCGACCAGAAGGTCGCATACGTCTATGACTTCGCGACCAACGACATCCCGGGACAGACCGAGAGGGAGCGCGGCTACTGGCGTGACGTCGGGACGATCGACAGCTACTACCAGGCGAGCATGGACACCATCTCGGTCGATCCGATCTTCTCCTTCTACAACCTGCAGTGGCCGATCTACACCCATCAGCCTGCCCTCCCACCGGCGAAGTTCGTCTTCGACTTCGCCGATCGGCGCGGAGTGGCGGTCGAGTCGATCGTCGGCCAGGGAGTCGTGGTCTCGGGGGGGACGGCCAGGCGGTCGATCCTCTCGAAAGGAGTGCGGATCCATTCGCACTCCGCCGTCGAGGACTCGGTTCTCCTCGACGACGTCGACGTCGGTCGGGGGGCAGTCGTCAGGCGGGCCATCATCGACAAGAACGTCGTCGTGCCGGATGGCGCCGAGGTCGGAGTCGACCTCGACCGAGACCGGAAGCGGTACACGGTGACGGACAGCGGGCTCGTTGTCATCGGCAAGGGCGACACCGTCGAGGTGTGACCCTCACGACCGGTGGCGCCGCCGCAGGGAAAGGGCGCCGCTTCGGTAGCCTGCCGTCCGAATGCGCCCCTTCCGACGTGAGCTCCTCGTTTGCGCAATCGCCGGCGTCCTGGCCGCGTGCACTCCGGTGGCTTCCACCACCACGACGGTGGCGCAGTCGCCGGCGACGACGACGACGGTCCCTGCGCCGTCGAGCACCACGACCCAGTTGGCTGAGGGCGTCGATGCGGCGGCTGCGGCAGCCAAGGAGGGCGAGGTGAGGGCGCTCCTCCCCGAAGTCGAGGCGCTGCGCGGGTTGCCGTTCCTCGTCGAGGTCGAGGTGGCGTCGGCGACCCCCGAGGGAGTGTTGGCGAGGATCGAGAGCGAGGTCGACCGATTGCTGCCGGCCGCCGAGCACGACGCCGCGGTGTACGAGTTGCTCGGGCTCCTCGACCCGGGGAGCGACCCGGGAGCGGTCCTCACCGCGCTGTACGCCGTCGCCACGCCTGCCTACTACGACGCCGCCGCCCACGAGCTCGTCGTGGACGCCGCCTGGGGTGACTGGTCCCCGTACGACACGAGCATCGTGGTGCACGAGCTGATCCATGCCCTCGGCGACCAGCACTTCAGATACGGCGCATCGATCGACGGCCTCGCCGACCGTGGAGGCGACGCCCTGCAGGCCTTCCAGGCCCTCACCGAGGGAGACGCCACGTACTTCCAACTGCTGTATCTGCAGAGGCTGGCACCGGAGCTCCAGGTCGCCGCCGCCGAGGCTGCGCTGGGGCGGAGGCTGCCCGCCGGTGTGCCCGAGGTGATCCTGGAGGACCTCGGATTCGTCTACCAGTCCGGGGTCACCTTCGTCGAGCGCCTCATCGCCGAGGGAGGGATCGCCGCAGTCGACCGGGCCTACGTCGACCCGCCGTCGTCAACCGAGCAGATCCTCCATCCCGAGCGATTCGAGGGGGGTGAAGGGCCGCGAGCGACGGTCGAGCAGGTCGACGTCGAGCTGGCGGGCTACCAGGGCTCGCCGGTGACCTCACTCGGGGAGTGGAGGCTGGGGCTGGTCCTCGATGAGGTGCTCACCAAGGGTCAGCTGGCGCAAGCCGCCGATGGCTGGAGCGGCGACGCCGTGAAGGTGTTCGACAACGGTGCCGACCGGGCCCTCGCATACGTGTTGGCGGCCGCCAGCGACGACGACGCCATCGAGGTCACGCAGGCGATCGTCTCCTATGCGCGTGACGTGCTGCAGCTCGGAGACGGTGTCGACGCCTCGGGAGGCATCCTCTTCGACTCGTCGACGTTCCTGTTCATCGACAGGATCGGCGACGGGCTGCGCTTGATCATCGCCGACGATGCCTCGGCCGGTGCCGAGCTGATGGGAGCGGTGCGGGTCCCCTGAGCGGACGGCACCTCAGGCGGGGCTACCGGGTGGCGGCGTCGCCGCGTATGTTGCCGGGATGCCGCGCGACAGCCATCGCATGTGGTGGGCGGGACGAGAGGCGGATCAGCCGCGACCGGCGTTCGGCCGCCGACCGTGGTTCGCCTTGTTGCGGCGGGCGCGCAGCTTGCGTCTCTTTGCCTTTGCCATGGGCCGGAGGGTACCACGGGACGCCCGGCCGCCGACCCGCCGGGCCAAGTTGGCCGTCACGATCGGCGGGGCCGGCCCCTGGCGAGTTCGTCTGGCGGTTACGTCGAAGCAGCGTCTCCGGGGGCTGATACCCCGTTGGCGAGACGAGGGCCTGCTGTTGCGCGGGACGGGCGTGCACGGCTGCTTCATGCGAGAGCCGCTCACGGTGCTCGGACTCGACGCCACCGGCCGAGTCGTGGCGGTCAAGCACCTCGCCCCGTGGCGCTTCGTCCGCATCCGGCGAGCTCACTGGATCGTCGAGGTGCCCGCAACGGCCCAGGCAGGCTCGGTTCCCGAGGGAGCCCTCGCCGTCGTCGCACGCCTCCGGTCGTAGAGTCCTCCCATGCCAGGCCGCCTCTATGTGTGCGCCACCCCGATCGGCAACCTCGGCGATGCCTCGGCGCGGCTGCGGGAGGTTCTCGACTCCGTGGACCTCATCTACGCAGAGGACACCCGCCGCACTGGGATCCTGACGAGGGCGCTTGGCATCGAAACGCCGCTCCGGTCGTACTTCACCGGTAACGAGGCCGGGCGTGCCGCCGAGCTGAGGGCCCGCCTCGAGGACGGGGCCGACATCGCCATCGTCAGCGACGCCGGCATGCCCGGTATCGCAGACCCGGGCCACACCGCGGTGAGGGCCGCCATCGATGCAGGAGCCGAGGTGACGGTGATCCCCGGCGCGAGCGCCGTGACGACCGCCCTGGCCGGCTCCGGCCTGCCGACCGAACGGTTCGTGTTCGAAGGATTCCTGCCACGAAGCGGGGCGGAGAGAGAAGAGCGCCTCGAGGAGGTGGCGATCGAGACGCGAACCGTCGTCGTCTTCTCGGCCACGTCCCGGGTGGCTCGCGACCTGGCCGACCTGGCCGCCGCCACCGGCGCCGAGCGGCAGGTCGTCGTGGCGAGGGAGCTGACGAAGTTGTACGAGGAGCTGTGGAGGGGCACACTCGGCGACGCCGCTCGCCGCTGGCAGGAGGAGACCCCGCGCGGCGAGTTCACCATCGTGATCGCCCCGGCACATCCGCACGCCCCCGACATGGCGCAGGCAATCGAGGCGGTCAAGGAGCGGATGGGATCCGGCGAGTCGATGGCGGACGCGGTCAGGAACGAAGCAGGCGCCCGCGGGATACGCAGGCGCCGGCTGTACGAGTCGGTGCTCGGCTCGAGAGGCCCGGAGTCCTGACGGCCTACGAGCTCGAGATCTCAGCCCGGCAGCGGGCACACAGGCCCCGCCCCTTGAAGCTCTTCACGTCGACCGTGGAACCGTCGAAGACACACGTCGCTTCGAGCTTGCGGAGGATGATCGAATCGTCCTCGACCGAGATGGCCAGCTCGTCACCCTCCCGGATGTGAAAGAGGCGGCGCGTTTCGGCAGGCACCACGATCCTCCCGAGGTCGTCGATCTTTCGGACCATGCCTGTATCCAACATCAACCTCCAGTTGCTCCCACGTCTTGGCCGTCCCCGCAGGCCTGCTCCGTCATGCCGGGCGGAGTGTATATAACTTCCGGGTGCTACGAGTCGAGCCAAAACCTGGTTGGGTTCGTGGAGGCGGCCGGCCGGGGATCGACCTGCCGCCCGCCGTCGCAGGGCAGGAACGAGCCTGAACTACCATCGCCGATCGTGGAAACCCCCCGCAAGATCCTCGTGGCGGTCGCATGGCCGTACGCCCAGGGCCCTCTGCATCTCGGGCACCTCGCCGGCGCCTACCTGTCGCCTGACATCTTCGCCAGGTACCACCGCGCCGCAGGCAACGACGTGCTCATGGTCTCGGGTAGCGACGTCCACGGCACCCCCATCACGGTCAAGGCCGAGGCGGAAGGCGTGACCCCCCAGGAGATCGTCGACCGATACCACCCCGAGTTCCTCGGCTACTGGAAGACGCTCGGCATCGACTTCGACCTCTTCACGACGACGGGCACGGCGACTCACGCCCGGGTGGCGCAGGGCTTCTTCACCAAGCTCCTCGACAACGGGCACCTCTACCGCAAGACGGTCGACCAGTTCTACGACGAGCATCATGGACGCTTTCTCCCGGACCGCTACATCGAGGGCACCTGTCCGCATTGCTCGTACCCTCACGCCCGCGGCGACCAATGCGACAACTGCGGCAAGACCCTCGATCCCGTCGATCTCATCGACCCCGTCAGCAAGCTGTCCGGCTCGCGTCCCGTGCTCCGCCCGACCGAGCACTACTACTGGCGGCTGAGCGCCTTCGGCGAGCCGCTGCTGAAGTGGCTCGGGTCGCGCCACGGATGGCGGCCGCACGTTCTCAACTTCGCCATCGGGATGGTCGAGGAGGGTCTCCACGACCGCTCCTTCACCCGCGACCTCGACTGGGGCATCCCGATCCCCGTCGACGACCTCGGGCCGGGCAAGTCGATCTACGTGTGGTGGGAGGCGGTCATGGGCTACCTCTCTGCTCCGCAGGAGTGGGCGGAGCTTGGCGGTGACCCCGACGCGTGGAAGGCCTGGTGGGAGGATCCCGAAGCCGAGTCGTACTACTTCGTCGGCAAGGACAACGTCCCGTTTCACGCCGTCTACTGGCCGGCGTTGCTGATGGGCCACGGTGGCCTCAACCTGCCGACGGACGTCCCCGCCAACCATTTCGTCACGTTCGGTGGCGAGAAGGCATCGAAGTCGCGGGGAGTCGGGAGGTCGCTCGGCTGGTATCTCGAGCGCTTCGAGCCCGACGCCTTGCGGTATGCGATCGGGACGAACCTCCCGGAGACGAACGACACCGACCTGTACGACGACGAGATGGTCAGGAGCATCAACGACGAGCTCGTCGCCAACTGGGGCAACCTCGTCAACAGGGTCGTATCGATGACTCACCGGTACTTCCACGGCGTCGTGCCGGAGCGCACCGCGCCCGGCGACGAGGACGTTGCGCTGCTGGAACGTCTCGCAGGAGCTTTCGACGAGGTCGGCGGGCTCATCGAGCAGGTGAAGCTGCGGGCCGCTTTGGCTGTCGCGATGGGAGCCGCCCAGGCGACGAATGCCTACCTCAGCGAGGCCGAGCCATGGCAGACCGCCAAGACCGACCTGGGGCGCACCGGGACGACGCTCAACGTCGCCCTCAACGCGGTGGCGCTCATCGCCACGGTGCTCGCCCCGTTCCTGCCGTTCACGTCGCGGGCGATCCTGCAGGATCTCGGGGTCGACGTTCCGCAAGCCGGGCCGCTGTGGGAACCGGTCGTGATCCATCCGGGGCGGGAGATCGCTCCGCCGCACCCTCTGTTCGCCAAGATAGAGGGGGGCCTCTGAGTGGCCGCCGACCTCGCTGAGGGCGCCGGGCGGCCGGTCCGGCCACCCCTCGAGGACGAGTAGGCGCCGGTGGCGGCCTGGGTCGACTCGCACTGCCATCTCTTCCTCGCAGACGAGGCTGCCGGGACTCTCATCGGGCGCGCCCGCCAAGCCGGCGTGGCGTGGGTGATGTGCCCGGGAACCGACCTCGGGTCGTCCCTCGAGGCGAGGTCACTGGCGGCCGAGCATGCCGGGTTCGTCCTCTGGTCGGCGGGCCTCCATCCGCACGATGCGGCCTCGTGGGCCCGCCAGGGTGGCCGCATCTCGTCGCTTGCGGTGGAGGCGGCGGCGGTCGGCGAGTGTGGCCTCGACTTCTACCGGGATCTCTCTCCACGCCAAGACCAGGTCGCCGCCTTCCGGGCCCAGCTCGAGCTGGCCGGCCGGCTCGCCAAACCGGTGGTCGTGCATTGCCGCGACGCCTTCTCGGAGGTGCACGCCGAGCTGGAGCGAGCCCAGCTCGGGGAGCGGGCGGTCTTGCACTGCTGGACCGGCGGACCGAAGTGGACGAAGCGGTTCGCCGACCTCGGCGTCACCTTCTCGTTCGCCGGTCCCGTCGCCTTCGAGACCGGGGACACCGTTCGCCGCGGTGCCGCAGAGGCGCCACCGGAGAGGACGATGGTCGAGACGGACACCCCGTACCTCTCACCCCCGCCACACCGGGGTGAGCCCAACGAGCCCGCCCGGGTTGCCTTGGTCGGAGCCGCCCTGGCGGACGTGTGGGGCGTCGACGTCGACGAGGTGGCTGCGCTGACCTCCGAGACGGCGACGCGGGTGTTCGGCGGGCCGCGATGACCGCCCAGCGCCGCACCGAGATAGCGGAGCTCCTGACCCGTCACGGGCTTCGTCCCGACAAGCGGCTCGGCCAGCACTTCCTCGCCGACCCGAACATCGTCGGAAAGATCGTGCGGCTCGCCGAGGTGGCGCCCGGGGACCGCGTCCTCGAGATCGGTGCCGGTACGGGGACGCTCACCATGGCGCTCGCCGATGCAGGGGCGTCGGTGGTGGCGTACGAGGTCGACTCCTCGCTCGGCCCCCTCCTCCGCGAGGTGCTCGCAGGGAGGGACGTGACCCTGCGGATCGCCGATGCCACGAGGTCGGACATCGCCGAGGACGTCACCGGCGGCCGATGGAAGCTGGTCGCCAACCTGCCGTATAACATCGGGACGCCGCTGTTGCTCGACATGCTCCGCGACCTGACCGCCGTCGAGTCGTTCACCGTGATGCTGCAGCGCGAGGTGGCCGATCGGCTCACCGCCGAGCCGGGCAGCAGGACGTACGGGCTCCCGTCCGTCGTCGCCCGCCTCTACGGCACGGTGCGCTTCGGGTTCGCGGTGCCGCCCCAGGTGTTCATCCCGCCGCCAGACGTCGGCTCCGCAGTCATCCGCATCGATCGCATCAGTCCCCACCCGGCCGCCGGCAGGGCGGAGTCGCTTGCTGCGGCCGCCTTTCGCATGCGTCGCAAGATGCTGCGTCGCTCCCTCGAAGCGACCCTGCATGACCCGGTCGCCACCCTCGAGTCCGCAGGAATCGAACCGACGGCAAGGGCGGAGGACCTGTCGGCCTCCGAGTATCTGCGGCTGGCGGAGGTCGCCGGGACATGAGAGGCATCGCCTGTGCCAAAGTGAACCTCGGGTTGCAGGTCTCGGGCACGCGACCCGACGGATTGCACGACCTGACGGGGCTCTTCCAGTCGATTGCGTGGACCGACCGCCTCCGGCTCGTCACCGGGGTGGATGAGGACTCGATGGCCGCCTTCGATCCGGGCCGGCCCGTCCCCGAAGGCGACGAGAACCTCGCTTGGCGGGCTGCCGCCGCAGTACGCCAGGTCGCCGCCAGTCCCCGGCCGATGTCGCTCGAGCTCGACAAGCGAATCCCCGTGGCCGCAGGGCTCGGGGGCGGTTCGGCAGACGCCGCCCTGTCGCTCGTGATGGCGGCCTGGGCGTTCGACGTCCCGATGGACGACGTCACGCCGCTGGCGCCGATGCTCGGCTCAGACGTGAGCTTCTGCCTGCTCGGCGGCACTGCGGTGGTGAGCGGGGGAGGCGAAGCGGTCGCGGCGCTGCCGGACGCCGCCGGGTTCGCCCTCGCCGTCGTCGTTCCGCCGATCGAGCTGTCGACTGCCGCCGTGTACGCCCGCTGGGACTCCCTCGGGGGGCCGCAAGCAGCCGGCGTGGGAGGCGCCGACCTGCCTCCCTCACTGCGAGACCTCGCCCCGCTGCGAAACGACCTATACGGCGCAGCGGTCGCCGAGGCGCCGGCGGTCGACGAGTGGCGTTCCGAGCTGGCCGGGAGGTTCGATCGTACGGTCCTCATGTCCGGCAGCGGTCCTGCGCTCTTCGCCTTCTTCGTCGACGTCGACGAGGCCGCCGATGCGATCCGTCGGCTGCCGGCCGGCGCCAGGGATGCGTGGGCCGGCGAGCCGGTCCCTTTCGGGTGGGCGGTGCGTCGCCGGGAAGGCGATCCGATCGCCGCCGGCTCGGGGACGACGTGGACCGAGGAACAGGAAACCCGCTGGTGGCCGGGTACGTTCGACACGTGATGGGACGATGCGTCTCCGTACCTACACTTCGTTGTCGCCATCGTCTGGCCCCTGATTGGGGGGTGGTGTAACTGGCAGCACTAGTGGTTTTGGTCCACTCGGTCCGGGTTCGAGTCCTGGCCCCCCAGCGATGACGGTTCCACGCGTTCACGCTGTCGTGCTCGCCGCCGGCAAGGGCACTCGTATGAAGTCGGAGCTGGCGAAGGTGCTGCACGAGGCGGCGGGAATGCCCCTGGTCGGCTGGGTGATGGCGGCCCTCACCAAGCTCGATCTCGCCGACGTGTGCGTCGTCGTCGGCTACCAGGCGGACGAGGTTCGCGCCCTGCTGCCCGAGGGAGTCACCACCGCCCTCCAGTCCGACCAGCACGGCACGGGCCATGCCACCCAGGTGGCGCTCGAATCGCTCGAGCTCAGTGAGGGTCTCGGTGAGGGTGACGTGATCCTCGTGGTGCTCGGCGACATGCCCCTGCTCCTTCCGGAGACGCTCGAGGCGGTCATCGCCCGGCACACGGAGGCGGCCGCCCACGCCACCATCCTCACCACGGAGCTCGGCGACCCGACGGGGTACGGGCGGATCGTTCGCGACGGCGCCAGGGTGACGGCGATCGTCGAGGACCGCGATGCGAACGACGAGCAGCGGTCGATCTGCGAGGTCAACACGTCGATCTATGCGTTCGACGCCGCCGCGCTGCGCGAGGCGCTCGAGAGGGTGGTCCGCCACAACGCCCAGGGGGAGATGTACCTGACAGACGTCGTCGCCATCATGGTCGAGGATGGAAAGGACGTCGTCACCCTGTCCGGCGACGCGGTGGAGGTGATGGGGGTCAACTCGCACGACCAGCTCGCAGCGGCCGCCGGAGAGCTGCGCCGCCGCATCAACAGGCGCTGGATGCGTGACGGCGTCTGGATGGCAGACCCGGACCGGACGTACATCGAGCCCTCGGTCACCCTGGCGCCCGGAGCGCGCATCCACCCCGACGTGCACCTCGTGGGCGCCACCGTCGTCGACGCCGGCGCCGAGGTCGGCCCGTCCGTATACGCCGAGGACAGCGCCATCGGGCCGGACTCCAAGGTGTGGTACGCCGTCCTGCGCGGCGCCTCGATCGGCCCGGGAGCCCAGGTTGGGCCGTACGCCAGCCTCAGGCCGGGCGCCGAGTTGCTCGACGAGTCGAAGGCGGGGACGTTCGTCGAGGTGAAGGCGTCGACCATCGGCCACGGATCGAAGGTCCCGCACCTCTCATACATCGGCGACGCCACCATCGGCGAAGGCTCGAACATCGGCGCCGGCACGATCACCGTCAACTACGACGGTTTCGCCAAGCACAGGACGAAGATCGGCGCCCGGGTGAAGATCGGCAGCGACACGATGCTCGTCGCTCCGGTCGAGGTGGGGGACGACGCATATACGGGGGCGGGCTCCGTCATCACCGAGGACGTGGCGCCCGGGGCGCTGGCAGTCGAGCGGTCACCGCAGATAGAGATCACGGGCTACGCTGCGCGTCGGGAACAGCGGGCTCGCGAGGAGCGTGACTGATGGAGATCACGAGCCGAAAGCGTCTCATGGTGTTCAGCGGGTCGGCCAACGAGGGTCTCGCCCGCGAGGTCTCCAACATCCTCGGGACGAACCTCGGCGGCGTCGAGCGCTCCGTGTTCGCCAATGGTGAGGTCTACATCCACTACACCGAGAGCGTCCGCGGGGCGGACTGCTTCGTCATCCAGAGCCACAGCCATCCGATCAACTTCCACATCATGGAGCAGTTGATCATGATCGATGCCCTCAAGCGGGCCTCGGCCAAGCAGATCACCGCGGTCGTGCCGTTCTTCGGCTACGCCAGGCAGGACAAGAAGGGCAGGGCACGCGAGCCGATCACCGCCAAGCTGATGGGCGACCTGTTCATGGCGGCCGGTGCAGACAGGATCGTGTGCGTCGACCTCCACACCGGGCAGATCCAGGGCTTCGTCGACAAGCCGTTCGACCACCTCACCGCGCTGCCGGTCTTCGTCGAGCACCTCACCAAGTCGCTCGACGGGCCGACGACGATCGTCTCGCCTGACGCCGGCAGGGTGAAGATCGCCGCCAAGTACGCCAACCACCTCGACGCCGAGGTGGCGTTCGTGCACAAGCGGCGCCGCACGGACGTGCGCAACCAGGTGTCGGCTCTCGAGATCGTCGGCATGGTCGAGGGCAGGCACTGCGTCATCGTGGACGACATGATCGACACTGCGTCGACCGCGGTGGCCGCCGCCGAGCTCATCATGGCCCGTGGCGCCCTCAGCGTGCGCCTGGTAGCGACCCATGGCGTGCTGTCGGAGCCCGCCGTCGATCGGATCAAGAACGCCCCCATCAGTGAGCTGGTCATCTCGAACACGCTGCCCATCCCGGACGACGCCACGGATCTCGACAAGCTCACCGTGCTCTCGATCGGATCACTGCTCGCCGGCACGATCAACGCCATCTTCACGGACGCCTCGGTCAGCGAGATCTTCAAGGGCGAGAACATCTAGCTTCGCCCGCGTTCCGCCTCAGGCCGGCGGAAGCTCTTGGAGCAGGGCGGCGGCGTCGCGGGGCCCTTCGACGGGAGCGGTCTTGGCCCCTTCCGCCCATTTGGCGAGGGCGAGGGCGACGACGCCGTAGCCGAAGAAGGACAGGATGAGCGGGTTGGCGGTGCCGTCGAACGCCCGGTCCGTGATCGAGCCGAGGACGGCCCCGCCTGCCATCGAGATCGTGCCGAGGACGGCGGCTGCGGTCCCGGCCAGCTTGCCCATGTGGTCCATGGCCAGGGTGTTGGCGCTCGGGATGAGCAGGGCGTGGCACACGAGCAACGCCGTCAGGCCGACGACGAATGGCCAGAACCCCGGCACGCCGTCGGCGGCCCGCACCATCCACAGCACGCCCGCTCCGAGCACGACGTATGCCGTCAGGGCGGCGTGCGCCAGGCGCTTGGTCCCGACGCGCTCGACGACCATCGCGCTGGCGACCATGGCAGCGCCCATGACCGCTGCGATGCCACCGAAGATGAAGGGGAACTGGTCCTCGAGGCCGAACACGTCGGAGAAGATGATCTCGCTGCTCGCCAGGTAGGAGCTGAACGGGGCGAACAGCGCCGTGGTGACCAGCCCATAGCCGAGCGTCTGGCGATGGGTGAGCACCTGGCGGGCGCCCCGCAGCACCGGGGTGAACTGCAGGGGCCGTCGGTGCTCCTCCCTCAATGTCTCGGGGAGCCGGACGATCCAGACGGCGAGCGTCAGCGAGAACAGGACGCAGACACCGAACACCCACTGCCACGGTGCGACCGCGATCACGGCGGCGCCGACGGTCGGCGCCACGACCGGCACGAGCACGAACACGGCCATCACCATGGACATCGTGCGAGCCATCCGCTCGCCGGAGAACGAATCGCGCACGACGGCGATGGCGATCACCCGGCCGCCTGCAGCCCCCGCTCCCCAGATGAAACGGGTCACGTACATGAGACCGATCGAGGGCACCAGGGCGGACGAGAGCGCTCCGAAGGCGTAGATGGCGAGGCCTCCGTACAGCGCCGGCTTGCGCCCGAATCGATCGGCTATCGGTCCGTAGAACAGCTGACCGAAGGCCAGCCCGAAGAAGTACGCCGTCACGATGCCGGCCACGGCCGTCGAACCCTCGGCGAGCCCGAAGTGCTCCCTGATCACCGGGAACGCCGGGAGCATCAGGTCGATGCCGAGCGCGCCGAGCGCCATGATCATCGAGATCATGGCGACGAACTGCTTCTCGCCGAGGGAAGCCCGCTCGAGTGCCTGCGTACCTGCCATCCGAGGCGACCCTAGTGGTGGCCCGTCGACCGGCTGATCGGTTTCGACCGAGCCGGCGGGCCGCAACTATCATCGGGGGACCTCATCCGGGCTTCGCGGCAGGTACGCGCGCCCCGGGTACCGTTGACACAGGAGAGATCATGGACCAGGTCACGTTGCGCGCCGCCAAACGAGACGGCAAGGGCACGCGCCCCGCTCGCAGGCTCCGCCGCGAGGGCCGGATCCCGGCCATCGTATACGGGCACGGGATGGAGGCGCTGGCGGTCACGGTCGGCTCGCGTGACCTGTTCGCCGTCCTCCACAGCGAAGGGGGATTGAACGCCCTCATCGACCTCGACGTGGAAGGCGGCAAGAACGTCCTCACGGTGGCGAGGGAGATCCAGCGCCATCCGGTCCGCGGCGAGATCACCCACCTCGACTTCATCCAAGTCTCGCTCGACGAGGAGATCAGCGCCGACGTGTCGGTCGACTACGCCGGCATCCCGGCCGGCGTGTCCGAGGACGGCGGTGTCGTCGAGACGATCGAGGCCACGGTTACGATCACCGCTCTCCCGACCGCCATTCCGTCGTCGATCGAGGTCGACATCTCGCACATGGAGATCGGAGACACGCTGCGGCTGTCCGACCTGCCTGCCATCGAGGGCGTCACCTACACGGCCGACCCGGAGCGGCCGCTTCTCACAGTGCTGGTGCCGCGCGTCGAGGAGGAGCCCGAGCCGGCGGAAGGCGAGGAGCTCGAAGGCGAGCCGGGTGCCGAGCTCGAGGCCGGGGACGAAGCAGAGCCGGCGGACGAAGAGAGCGAAGCGGACTGAGCGCCACCCAGACGCTCGCCGTCGGGCTCCGCAATCCGGGAGCTCGCTACGAGGCGACGAGGCACAACTTCGGAGGCGACGTCGTCGCACTCGTCGCCGAGCGCCACGGAAGCTCGTTCAAGAAGGCGAAGCGGTTCATGAGAGCGGAAGTCGCCGAGATCACGACGGCCGCATTCCGGCTCGTGGTCGCCAGGCCGACCACGTTCATGAACGAGGCGGGCCAGGCCGTGGCCCCGCTGGCGCGCTACTTCCACGTCGAGCGGGACGACCTCCTCGTGGTCCACGACGACATCGACGTGCCTTTCGGCAGGCTCAAGGTGCAGTTCGGGAGAGGATCGGGCGGCAACAACGGCGTCGCCTCGGTCATGCGATCGCTCGGCACGGGCGATTTCTGGCGTCTCAAGTGCGGTGTCGGCAGGCCACCGGGCTCGGTCGATCCCGCCGACCACGTCCTGCACCGGTTCACCAGCACCGAGATCGAGGAGGCGGCCCTGATGCGCACCCTCGCCGCAGACGTCGTGGAACTGTTCGCCGAGCAAGGCGGCGAGGCGGCGAGGCAGCGGGCCGGCGAGCTGAGCGCGCCGTGACGAGACTCGTCGGCGCCATCGACCAGGGAACGACGAGTACGCGTTTCGCGCTCGTGGACAAGTCGGGCGGCTTCGTCGCCATGGCACAGAAGGAGCATCGCCAGCACTACCCGCAACCCGGTTGGGTGGAGCACGACCCATCCGAGATCTGGGAGAGCACGCAGGCAGTCATCACCGAGGCCATGGATGCGGCGGGGGCGACCGCCTCCGACCTCGCAGGGGTGGGCATCGCCAACCAGCGTGAGACGACGGTGATGTGGGACCGCGGTACGGGGGAACCGGTCGCCAACGCCATCGTCTGGCAGGACACGAGGACCGACGCCCTCTGCCGGATGCTCGGTGTGGACGAGGGGCCGGACCGATTCAGGGAGGCGACCGGGCTGCCGCTCGCCACCTACTTCTCCGGTCCGAAGATCCGCTGGCTGCTCGACAACATGAGCGGCCTGCGAGACCGTGCCGATCGGGGAAGCGTCCTGGCCGGGACGATCGACTCGTACCTGCTGTGGAAGTTGACCGGCCGGCACGCCACGGACGTGACCAACGCCAGCCGGACGATGCTGATGAGCCTCGCCTCGCTGCAGTGGGACGGCGGGCTGCTCGGCGACATCGGTGTGCCACGCTCCGTGCTCGGCGACATCGTCCCCTCCGTCGGCACGATCGCCGCCATCGATGGCGGGCCCCTCGGAGGCGTCCCGGTCGCCGGGATGCTCGGCGACCAGCAGGCCGCCATGTTCGGCCAGGCGTGCTTCGCCCAGGGCGACGCCAAGAACACGTATGGCACCGGTTGCTTCATGCTCGTGAACACGGGGACGCGGATCGCCCGATCCGGGCACGGACTCCTCACGACGGTGGCGTATCAGGTCGGGCACGGCAAGGCGCGCTACGCGCTCGAAGGGTCCGTCGCCATCGCCGGTGCCGGCGTTCAGTGGCTGCGCGACAACCTGCGCATGGTGCCGGACGCCGCCGCCGTCGAGGCCCTGGCCGCCGGGGTGGCCGACAACGGGGGCGTCTACTTCGTGCCTGCCTTCTCGGGGCTCTTCGCCCCGTATTGGCGTTCGGACGCCAGGGGCATCATCGCCGGGCTCACCAGGTTCGCCGAGGCAGGCCACATCGCCCGGGCGGTGCTGGAGGCGACCGCCTACCAGACGCTCGACGTGCTCGACGCCATGCGGTCCGACGCCGCCATCGAGCTGTCCGAGCTGCGGGTGGACGGGGGAATGGTGGGCAACGAGCTGCTCATGCAATTCCAGGCGGACCTCCTCGGCCTTCCGGTGGTCCGCCCGGTCGTCACGGAGACGACCGTGCTCGGTGCCGCCTATGCCGCCGGGCTCGCCACCGGCTTCTGGTCGTCTCCCGACGAGCTGCGCACCATGTGGCACGAAGACAAGCGATGGGAGCCTCGGATGGAAGCCGGTGAGCGGGATCGCCTCTACTCGGGATGGAAGAAGGCGGTCGACAAGAGCCTCGGGTGGGAGGAGCAGTAGCGGGCCGTCAATGGGCCGCGGCGCGGTGGGCGCGCAGCGGGTCCCGTCCGAAGTCTCGGCGGGGGTCCCGCCAGACTGAGTGGATGGGAGTCTCGGGTGGGAGGAGCAGTAGCGGGCCGTCAATGGGCCGCGGCGCGGTGGGCGCGCAGCGGGTCCCGTCCGAAGTCTCGGCGGGGGTCCCGCCAGACTGAGTGAATGTGATTGGCGCCGTCCTGCACGCAGTCGTACTCGACGAGGAACGTGGGCCCTTGCAGCCGGTAGTAGTGGGGCGTTCCTTCCTCGGCGGGCCCGGCCCAGGCGAAGTGGATGGCGTCCAGGCCGGCCTCCTCGAGCCTGGCGAGCTCGGCGGCGGCGATCGGGTCGGGGAGGCGCTCGACGTATACCGCGATGAGGTCATCGAGGAGTGCCCGGGCGCCGTTGCCCATGTCGGAGCGGGGGATTCCGACCGGAACCGCCAGGTCGAGGGCGAGGGTTTCTCTCTCGTCATCCGACAACGCCAGGTACAGCTCCTGGAACCAGCCGAGGGGGTGCTCCAGGTCACCCGGTCGCAGCCTGGCAGGAACCTCGGACACCCTGTGGATCACCATGTCGATCGGTGCAGGGGCGTCGAGCGTCGCCCGCCGTCGCCCGTCCGGGTCGAGTGACAGGAGGAGCGCCCGGGCGGCGTCCTCTTCCGGCCCGCACGGGCGGCTGACCGTGCGACCGTGCTTCTCGACGCGTGCCGGGTTGGCGCCCAGGAACAGGGGGGTCGAGGCGACGACCTGGCCGTCGATGACCACGTGGTTGACGGAAACGTGGTGGCCCTCGAACTGCCACGACCACCGTCCCGAGGACGCCGGCTCTCCGAAGATCGCCACCCAGTAGCGCAGCGGGTCGCGTAGAGCGGTGTCCCGGTAGTCCTCGAGCCAGTCGAGCGGAAGGTCGAGCGCCATGATGGCGGCGATCTGGGCGTACGTGGCGAAGTCGACCCCGGTGGTCAGCAGTCGCATCACGAGCTTGCGCTGGCCGAACGTCATCTCGTGGAGGCCGACGCCGGTGTACGAATCGCCGCTCATCTCTCGCGGCCAGTACATCCAGGTCTGGCGGCGCCCATCGTCGAACGCCGGATTGGCGGCGGCGCGCTGCTCGGCGTCCAGGGCCTCGAGGACGGCGGCTGCCGCGTCGATCATGTCGCCTGCAGTCACCGTGGGCTTCCCTCCTGCCGGCACGCTACCCGGCCGCCGCAGGGATCACCGGAACGAGCAGGTAGGCGGGATGCTCCGGCCCCACGTGGAGGGTGGTGGTCCCCGCGAAGACCTCACCCGGCCGATCGCGCTCGTCATCGTGGAGGAATGGGCCGCAGCCCCTCAGCTCGTTCTTGAACGCCGACAGCCGGAGGCCCGTGGTGTCGCCTCCCCACTCGTAGTCGCGGCCCAGGATCGTCAGCGCCAGCCGATATCCGGCGGGAGCGACGACGCACGTCGGCCAGATCTCGACATCGAGCTCGTAGACGCCTCCCGGTTCGAGTGGCTCACGGCGCTCGTGTGCGTGGTACGGGCGCCACGGCCGGCTCAACGCCGGGTCGAGCCGGCGATGCGATGCCCGGAGCCACCCCTGGGCCAAGGGCGTGTGCGGGTCGATGGCTCCTTGGAACGTGACCTCCTCGCCCTGGCGATCGAACAGGCGGACCACGAGGAACAGGTCGGCGTCCTCGGTCGAGGAGGATACGCTCAGCTTGGCGGCGAGAGGCCCGGTGATCTCGGTCGCCTCGGCGAACGGCGCCGTCGAGAACGTGATGCCGTCCCCGAGGGCGTCGAAGGACAGGGTTGCCTCGGAAGGGCTCGGCTCGAGGTCGAGGGTCATGCCCTCGGGGTCGAGGTGGTACTCCGTCCACCTCGTGGCCGGGATGGGCCAGTCGACCTCGTGGCGGGGCTCGAAGCTGCCGTCGGCGTGCCTGACCTGGAGGAGAACCCGCGGGCGGTCCGGCCAGCGCTCCTCCATGCCTCGCAGGAAGCGATCGAAGAAGCGGAGCTGCAGGTCACGGCCGTAGTCGGTGTAGAAGTGGGTCCAGTGCTCGATTCCGTGCACCTCGAGCCACTTGTCCCGGCCGGCCGACCGGACGAAGCCTTCGAAGTTGCCACGGGCATGCAGGCCCTGGCCGCCCCAGTTCGCCGCCGAGAGGAGGGGGACCGCCACCTCTTCCCACACCGGGGAGCGGCTGCGGTGATAGTCGTCGTCGAGGGGATGGGCGAGGATCTCGTCACCGAACGGCGCCCGGTTGCGTTCCAGGTCCTCGTCGCTCAGCGTCTCGTCGCCGCAGATGAGCTGGCCCGTGATCGGGTTCCGTCCGCCGGCCTCTCCTCGGCCGTACTGGACGGTCTTCACCTGCATGTCGTACCAGTTCTCCCAGAACGTCGACAAGATGCCGCCGTGGTGCGTCATATCGCGGTACCAGTCGGCGGCTCCCTCCCACACGCACATCGCAGCCAGGTGGGGCGGCTGCAAGGAGGCGACGTGCCACTGGTTGATGGCGTAGTAGCTGATGCCGTTGAGGCCGACCTTCCCGGTCGACCACGGCTCGGCCGCCGCCCACTCGATGCAGTCGTACAGGTCCCGAGTCTCCCGGGGCGAGAAATGGTCGATGTAGCCCGGTGACCGTCCCGTGCCCCGAGAATCGACCCGCACGCAGGCGTAACCGTGCGGCACCCACTTCTCAGGGTCGACGACCTCCCAGCTCTGGTAGGCGTTCGTGGACCCGGCGGCGACGTCCGGGTGTTCGGCCGTCATGCGCTGCCAGGCGCTCGGATATCCGGTCTGGAACGGCAGCCCCTTGGCGTACGGTCCGTAGCTGAGGAGCACCGGGTGGCGGTCGCCGTCGTCCGGGCGAAAGACGTCGGCTCGCAGCACAACGCCGTCGTCCATACCAACGGCGACGTCCCAGTCGATGCGCATCCCGTCACGCGATTCCGACCTGAACAACTGCACGGTCCTTCCGTCCGGGACGCTCGCCGCGGCGTGGACGGCGCCGGATGGTAACGAAGGTGAGACGGACATTCTCGGGCTTCTGGCCTCCGGGGCCGCCCTCACTACCATCGGCCGGGCGATGAACGTCCCGAACCTCCTCGCCTACGTCCGCATCACGCTGACCCCGGTCGTGATGGCGTTCGTGCTCCTCTCGCGGCGCATCGACCATGCGTTCGGCTTGGCGCTCCTCTTCTTCGTGGCGGCCGCCCTCACGGACTTCGCCGACGGCTACCTGGCGAGGCGCTGGGAGATCACCACGACGCTCGGGGCGTTCCTCGACTCCGTCGCCGACAAGGTGCTGGTCACGGGGAGCTTGCTCGTGCTCATCGAGGTCGGCAGGGCGTGGTCGTGGGCGGCGTTCGTGATCATCGGCAGGGAGCTCGCCGTCATGGGGCTGCGCGGCGTCGCCGCCCTCGGGAGAGGCAAGGTGCCGCCCAGCCCCCTCGGGAAGGCCAAGACCATCACACAGTTCACCGCCATCGGGCTGGCGATGGTCCGCAGCTCCAGCGAGATCGGGCCGTACTTCCTGGATGAGTGGCTCATGCTCGTCGCCGTCGCCGCCACCCTGCTCTCGGCATGGGACTACTTCTCGAAGTACGGGTCGGCGCTCAGGACGGCAACACCAGCTTGACCCGATGACGGCCCCGCTCCGCTCCCTCGTCGACCGCTGGCCTGCGCCGCTCCTGCCGAACGTGCCGGGCAGGATCGCCGTTCCTCCGGGCTTGCGGGCGTATGCCCTCGCCGGCATGGCGGCCCGGTCGGCCCGCCCGATCCTGGCGATCGTCCCGGGCGAGCGGGAGGCCGAGGACCTGGCCGACGACCTGGAGCTGTTCACCCACGACGTCGTCATGCTGCCGGCGTGGGAGACGCTGCCGTTCGAGCACATCTCCCCGAACGTGGCCACCATGGCCCACCGTGCCGTGGCGCGGCATCTGCTGTCCGAAGCCCCCGGCGGCCTCGTCGTGGTTGCGTCGGTGAGGGCGGCGACGCAGCGCCTCAGCCCGAGCTCGCCCCGCCCGCTCGAGCTGGCAGTCGGCACGACGGTCGACGACGTCGTCGCGGCGCTGAGCGAGCTCGGATACGAGCGCACCGATCGGGTCGAGACGCGCGGTGAGTTCGCGGTGCGGGGCGGGATCATCGACTGTTTCCCCGCCCAAGGTGAGACCCCCGTCCGTGTGGAGCTCTGGGGCGACGAGGTCGACGAGATCCGCAGCTTCGCCGTCGCCACCCAACGAACCACCGAGCCGATCGACCGGCTCGTCGCCTATCCGGCCCGCGAGCTCCGCCCCGACCCGCCACTTCGCAAGCTTGCGGAGGAGCTGCGCGACCGGGAGCCGTGGGCCGCATCGACATGGGACAGGATCGCCGAGGGGCTCACGTTCCAAGGTATCGAGTCGTGGCTGCCGTGGCTGTCCCACGAGGAGACGGCGCTGGAGGCGTACGACGCCGACGTGGTGCTCTTCGATCCGGAGCGCTCGTTGGCGCGTTCCAACGACCTGCTCAGGGAGGAGGCAGACCTGGCCGCGGCACTCGCCCCGACCTGGGGAGCAGATGCGCCGGAGGCGGGCGACCATCCGGCCCTCTACCTGCCGATATCCGATCGGGCCCGCCTCGACGCCCCGCCCCGGCCCGCCACGCCCACCGAGTCGACGCTCGAAGCGCGTGGCCTCGACGCGGTTCCCGGTGACGCCCCTTCGGTAGCCAAGGCGCTCAACGAGTGGAAGCTGCGTGGCGTGGACGTGGTGGTCGCCATGGACGGCGAGGGGGCGGCCAGGCGGGTCTCCCGGGTGTTGTCGGAAGCCGGCATCGATCTTCCCGTGGTGGAGCGTCTCGAGGGCCCTTCGCCGGCCGTCTTGGCGACCGGTATCCACCTCGGTTTCGTGGCCCCCCAGCTCGGTGTCGGCGTCGTCGGGGAGCGTGAGGTCGCCGGCAGGCGCCGGGCCCACCGCCGGGTGAGGCGGACGAGCCAAGGCCTCGTCGACGCCTACCGCGATCTCGAGCCGGGCGACTTCCTCGTGCACCATCGCCACGGGATCGGCCGATTCGAGGGCCTCGTCCACCGCGAGATGGCCGGCGTCGAGCGGGACTACCTCCTCGTGGCGTACCACGGCGGCGACAAGCTGTACGTGCCGACCGACCAGCTCGCCGCGGTGAAGCGGTACACCGGAGGCGAGTCGCCCCGCCTGTCTCGCATGGGTGGATCCGACTGGGCGGCGACCCGGTCGAAGGTCCGCAAGGCGGTGGCCGTCGTCGCCGAGCAGGTGGTCGATCTCCACCGTCAGCGAGCCGCCGCGGCCGGCCACGCCTACGAGGAGGACAGCCCATGGCAGCGGGAGCTCGAGGCGGCGTTCCCGTACGAGGAGACCGCCGACCAGCTGACCGCCATCGCCGACATGAAGCAGGACATGGAGTCGGAGCGACCCATGGATCGGCTCATCTTCGGGGACGTCGGCTTCGGGAAGACCGAGGTGGCGCTCCGAGGCGCATTCAAGGCCGTGCAGGCGGGGCGTCAGGTCGCAGTGCTCGTCCCGACGACGCTGCTGGCGCAGCAACATCAAGCGACCTTCCAGGACCGGCTGGCGCCCTACCCCGTCCGGGTCGAGATGCTCAGTCGGTTCCTCACGTCGAAACAGCAGAGGGACGTCATCCGCGCCATCGCCTCGGGTGAGATCGACATGGTGATCGGAACCCATCGCTTGCTGTCGGACGACGTCGTCTTCAAGGACCTCGGGCTGCTGGTGGTCGACGAGGAGCAGCGATTCGGGGTGGCCCACAAGGACCGCCTGAAGCGCCTCCGGACCTCGGTCGACGTGCTCACCCTCACGGCAACTCCCATCCCGCGGACCCTCGAGATGGCCCTCACCGGCATCCGCGAGGTGAGCCACATCCGAACGCCACCCGAGGATCGCCATCCGATCCTCACGTACGTCGGGCCGTACGATGCCCAGACCGTCTCGGCGGCCATCAGGCGCGAGATGCTCCGCGAGGGTCAGATCTTCTACGTGCACAACCGGATCCAGTCGATCGACCTGGCCGTGGCGCGGTTGCGCGACCTCGTGCCGGACGCCCGCATCGGCGTCGCCCACGGGCGGATGAGCGAGGGTCAGCTCGAGCAGGTGATGTACGACTTCTGGAATGGCGAGTATGACGTGCTGGTCGCCACGACGATCATCGAGTCCGGGCTCGACCTGCCGCAGGTGAACACGCTCGTCGTCGAACGGGCGGACCGGCTGGGGCTCGCTCAGCTCTATCAGCTGCGCGGCCGGGTTGGGCGCTCCAGCCAGCGTGCGTACGCCTACCTCTTCCACCCGCCGGAGCAGACGCTCAGTGAGGACGCCTACCGGCGCCTCGAGGCGATCGGGGAGTTCTCCGACCTCGGGTCGGGGTTCCAACTCGCCATGCGCGATCTGGAGATCAGAGGGGCGGGGAGCATCCTCAGCGAGACGCAGGCGGGCCACATAGCCGCCGTCGGGTTCGACCTCTACGTCGAGCTGGTCGCCGATGCGGTCAACGAGCTACGGGGCATACCGTCAGGCGTCGAGGAGCTGCCGGAGGTGCGCATCGACGTCCCGGTCGACGCCCACCTCCCCGCCGACTATGTGGAGAGTGGGGAGCAGCGGCTCGAGGCGTACCGCCGGCTGGCGGCGACGAGGACGCAGAGCGAGGTCGAGGATGTCGCCGCCGAGTGGCGCGACAGGTACGGCGCCCTCCCCGAGGAGGCCGGGGCCCTCATCGACGTCGCCAGGCTGCGCCACGAGGCACTCCGCATCGGGCTCACCGAGATCGTCCAGGTGCGCAACGAGGTTCGCATGTCGTCCGTCGCCCTCAGAGAGTCCGAGGACGTTCGGCTGAAGCGCCTGGCGCCACGCGCCGTGGTGCGCGGCGACGTGCTGTTCGTGCCTGTCTGGCCGAGGGGCGGCATCGCCCCCATACTGGAATTCCTTCGTACAATGTGGCCTCCGCCGGAGGAGTGAACCTGATCCCACGTTCCAGATCGCTCATCGCCGCCAGTGCACTCGTGGCAGCCGTCGCGGCGTGCGGCGACGCGGGCCTCGGAACGGTCGCCACGGTCAACGGAGATGCGATCGTCGTCGGTGAGGTCACCGGGCTGCGCAACAGCTACGCCGGCGACGTCGTCAACACGAACACCGAGCAGTTCAGGACGGACCTCGGCAATGTGATCTTCCTCGACGTCCTCGTCGCGGCGGCGGAAGAGCAGTACGACATCACGTTCACCGAGGCCGAGGTGAGGGACCGCCTCGCCAACCCCCCGGAGCGATACGCCCAGGTGTTCGCGCAGGTCGAGGCGGACGCCGACCTCACCGACGACGCCAAACGGCACCAGGCGCTCATCTCGCTCATCCGCGACTCGGTCACGAACAGGCTGGTGGCGGACGACGCCACGTTCTGGGACGACATGGTCGGGGAGACGCCGGAGCTGCTCACGAGCGCATGCGTGCGGCACGTCCTCGTGGCCACCGAGGGGGAAGCGGCCCAGATCATCGACCGGCTCCAAGGCGGAGAGGACTTCGCCGCGGTCGCCGACGAGGTGTCTCTCGACACTGCCAGTGCCGGTGGGGCCCTCGTCGATCAGGCCGGCGAGTGCATGCTGCCACTGCAGACATACGTCGCCGAGTTCGGCAATGCGGCAGCGACGGCGGTGGTCGGCGAGGTCTCCGGACCCGTGCAAACCCAGTTCGGGTTCCATGTCATCCTCGTCGACCGGCGGGAGGACCCGCCTCCCGTCGAGGTCCTCGAAGCGGATCCGGTGGCGTACCTCGGCAACACCGAGGTGAGCAGCCTCTTCAGTCCATGGTTCAACGACGTCGTGAGGGCCGCCACGATCGAGATCGATCCGGTGGTCGGTAGCTGGTCGACCTCCGGTGTCGGGATCGTCCCACCCGAGTGAACGGGCTTCGCATCGTCGGTCTGGGGCCGGCAGGCCTCGACCGGGTCCCCGCAGGAGCGATGGCGGCGCTGACAGACCCGGCCGGTGTCGTCATCGTTCGCACGCTGCACCACCCCGCCGCCGCAGAGCTCGCCGCATCGCGGGCCGTGACGACGTGCGACGACCTCTACGACTCCCTCGACGACCTCGATGCGGTGTACGCCGCCATCGCCGGGCGGGTCCTGGAAGTGGCCGGGTCGCACTCGGTGGTCTACGCCGTCCCCGGGAGCGCCTCGGTCGGCGAGCGGGCGGCTGCTCTCATCGTGACGGGCGCCAACGAGCGCGGGATTCCGGTCGACGTGCTCCCCGGCGAGTCGTTCGTCGATCTCGCCCTACTGGCGGTCGGCGTCGACCCGCTCGCCAAAGGGCTGCAGATCCTCGACGGCCGATCTCTGCCCGACCCACTTCCGCTCCATGTGCCGACCCTGATCAGCCAGGTCGACACGCAGCTGGCGCTCGCCGAGGTGGCGACCTCGCTCGGCAAGGTGCTCGACGGTGAGACGCCGGTGGTGTTCCTCGACTCGCTCGGCGGTCCGAACGAGCGGATCGAACGGATCCCACTCCGCCGCCTCGACGAGCTCGTGCCGGGACCGCGCACGTCGCTGTTCGTCGATCCGCCGCCGGTCGGCTGGTTCGGACTGGTCGCGGTGAACCGCGCTCTCCGCCTGGAGTGCCCGTGGGACCGCGACCAGACCCACCACTCGCTCCTCGAGCACCTGCTCGAGGAGGCGTATGAGGCGATCGAGGCGATCGGGCGGCTCGGCTCCGATGCTCCCGCCGGGGAGGTCGACTACGGAGCGTACGCCGAGGTGGAGGAGGAGCTCGGGGACCTGTTGCTCCAGGTCGTCTTCCACGCCACCCTCGCCCGCGAGGCCGCCGCCTTCGACGTCGAGGAGGTGGCCGAGGGGATCCGCCGCAAGCTCGTGCACCGCCACCCCCACGTCTTCGGGGACGTCGTGGCGCACGATGCCGAAACCGTGAGGTCGAACTGGGAGACCCTCAAGTCGCAGGAGAAGAGGCGGGATTCACTCATGGACGACGTCCCCAGAGTGCTGCCTGCGCTCGCCAGGGCCGCCAAACTGCAACGGAGGGCGTCGACGGCCGGCTTCGACTGGAGCGACACCGAGCCGGTGGTCGCCAAGATCCACGAGGAAGTAGACGAGCTCGACGTCGCCGCAGGGAGCGCATCGACGTCGCACGAGCTCGGTGACGTCCTCTTCTCCGTCGTCAACCTCGCTCGTCATCTCGACATCGACCCCGAAGGAGCGCTGCGGAGCGCCAACGAGAGGTTCGAGGGTCGATTCCGATCGGTGGAAGCGTCCGCCGTTGCCGGCGGCCGTTCGCTGGAAGCGCTGTCGCTCGAGGAGATGGACGAGCTGTGGGAGGCGGCCAAGCTGGCACCTGGGACGTGATCTGCACCGATGCTCGGCGACACTGCGGAGGGGTGATAGCCTCCCCGCCACATTCGAAAGGGCCCGACGTGACGACCATCAGCCACATCCGGGCTCGTGAGGTCCTGGACTCTCGGGGTAATCCGACGGTCGAGGCCGAGGTCCTCCTCGCTGGCGGAGGTTTCGGCCGTGCCGCGGTGCCGTCGGGGGCATCGACCGGGGCACTCGAGGCCAACGAGCTTCGAGACGGCGGAGACCGCTTCGGCGGCAAGGGTGTCTCGCGAGCCGTCGCCAACATCACCGAGACCATCGCCCCTGCGCTCCTGGGACGCGACGGGACCCGCCAGGAGCAGATCGATCAGGTGATGATCGACCTCGACGCCACACCGACGAAGTCGAGCCTCGGGGCCAACGCGATGCTCGCCGTCTCGCTGGCGACGGCGCGGGCTGCGGCCGCCGGCGTCGGTCTGCCTCTGTACCGCTACCTGGGGGGAACGGCAGCCAGGGTGCTTCCGGTGCCGTGTCTCAACGTGCTCAACGGGGGCGCCCACGCCGCCAACTCGGTCGACATCCAGGAGTTCATGCTCGTCCCGGGGGGCTTCCCCAGCTTCCGAGAGGCGCTGCGCGCAGGCGTGGAGACGTACCACGCATTGAAGAAGGTCCTCGGCGGCCGCGGGCTCGCCACGAACGTGGGAGACGAGGGCGGCTTCGCCCCCGATCTGGCGGCCGACCGGGCTGCGCTCGAGCTGCTCGTCGAGGCGATCGAGGCAGCCGGTTACGAGGTCGGAGAGGAGATCGCCCTCGCGATCGACGTCGCCGCCACCGAGCTCTACCGGGCGGGCCACTACGAGCTCGACGGCGGCCAGTTCAGCACGGGCGGAATGGTCGACTACCTGGCCGAGCTCACCTCCGGCTTCCCTCTCGTCCTGATCGAGGACGGTCTCGGGGAGACGGACTGGGACGGCTGGAAGGCGCTCACCGAGCGTCTCGGGAACCAAATCCAGCTCGTCGGCGACGACCTCTTCGTCACGAACGAGGACCTCGTCGCCAAGGGCATCGAGTTGGGCGTGGCAAACGCCGTGCTGATCAAGGTGAACCAGATAGGGACCCTGACGGAGACGCTCCACACGATGGAGCTGGCGGAACGGAACGGCTACGGGCGGATGGTGAGCCACCGATCCGGCGAGACCGAGGACTCGTTCATCGCCCACCTCGTCGTGGCGACGAATGCCGGCCAGATCAAGTCGGGCGCTCCGGCGCGCGGCGAGCGCACCGCCAAGTACAACCAGCTCCTCCGGATCGAAGAGGCGCTCGGCGACGAGGCGCGCTACGCCGGGTGGGACCCGTTCAGGAGGGCTCGATGAGCCGAGGCGGCGAGCGCAGGCGGCGCCGGTACGCCTCGCCCTTCCTGGCGCTGCTGCTCCTCGTCGCCCTCGCCGTCGTCCTCGGCGGCATCTTCCCCTTCCGGCAGATCCTCGCCCAGGATCGGCAGGTGGCGAACACGCGCGCCAAGCTCGACGCCCTGGTCGGGGAGAATGAGGCCCTGCGTCAGCGGATCGATGCCCTCGGGACGGAAGCCGAGGTGGAACGTCTCGCACGGGAGGAGCTCGGGATGGTGCGTCCCGGAGAGACCGGTTTCACGGTCACGTCGCCCGAGGACGAGCGAGCCGTCGACGTGCCAGCACCGGAGCCGGAGCCCGCCGAGGATGAACGAACGATCACCGAGAAGATCTGGGACTTCTTCACCGGGAGAGACCTCGTCCCGGATGAATGACCGCGCGGTCGTGGCCGCCCAACTGGGGCGCCCGCCGCGGTCCGTCGTCGAGGTGCGAGCGCGTTGCCCCCTCGACGTCCCGGTGGTGATCGCCGTCCCGCCCCACCTCGACGACGGCACCCCGTTCCCGACGAGATACTGGCTCACGTGCCCTCTGGCCGTTCGTCGTATCGGCCGGATCGAGGCGGCGGGGGGCGTCAAGGCGGCGGAGCGCCTCCTGGAGTCAGACGAGGTGCTGCTGGCGCGCCACCAGGCGGCCACCGCCCGTTACGTGGCGGAGCGGGACGCCCTGGTCGCCGCGGACGCCCCGGCTGCGTTGCCGTCGGGCGGTATCGGGGGGACCCGAGAGGGCGTCAAGTGCCTGCACGCCCAGTACGCCGACCACGCCGCAGGCAACGACAATCCCATCGGGGAACTGACGGCTCATCAGATCGAGCCGCTCGACTGCACCGTGCCGTGCGTCGTGGCGGTCGATGGCGAGGTGGGCGCCAACCCGGACTGGGTCGAGCCGTCGCGTTGAGAGTCGCCGCCGTCGATATCGGCACGAACACGGTGCGGCTGCTCCTCGGAGAGGTCGCCGGGGGCGGGCTGCTGTCGATCGCCGAGAAGCGGACCGAGATCACGAGGTTGGGCAGGGGTGTCGACGAGCGGCGCAGGCTCGACCCCCGTGCCGTGCAGCTCACCGTCGACGTGCTCGGTGAGTACGGCTCGGCGGCCGATCGATTCGCGGCCGAACGCCGCGGCGCAGTCGCCACCTCGGCGACGAGGGACGCCGAGGATCGGGAGGCGTTCCTCGACCTGGCCGCAACGGCCTTCGGGGCGCGTCCCGATGTCATCGCCGGCGAGCGAGAGGCCGAGCTGGCATTTGCCGGCGTGAGGTCGGCGGTTCGGCCGGCCGGGCCGATCCTGGTCGTCGATCTCGGAGGGGGCTCCACCGAGTTCGTGTTCGGGGAGGACGACGTCGAGTACGCCAGGAGCGTCGACGTCGGGTCCGTGCGGGTCACCGAGCGCTGGCTGGCGAGACGCCCCATCACGACGGAGGCTCTCGCCGCCGCCAGGTCGGCCGTCGCAGGTGCGCTCGCTCCACTCGAGATCCCGGGCGCGCCGGGGCTCGTCATCGGGGTGGCCGGCACGTTCACGACGCTGGCTGCCGTCCACCTGGAGCTGGCTGTGTACGACCGGGACGTGGTCCACGGGTCGGTTCTGCGACTCGACGACCTGATGAGGATGGTCGAGCGGCTGGCCGCGCTGTCCGTCGAGGACATCGCGGCGATCCCGACGGTGCCGCCGGGCCGAGCAGACGTGCTGCTCGGGGGCGCCATCGTCGCCGAGGCCGCCGTTGCCCGATCAGGCCACGGCGAGGTCACGATCTCGGAGGCAGACCTCCTGGACGGGATTGCTCTGGCCATCGGGACCGACTGATCCGTTCTTGCGTCCCCCTGTCGCATTTGTGCGATGCAGGGACGCCGGAGCGGCTCTCAGTCGTCGTCGGAGACCTCTTGGGCCACCTTGTCGACGAGATGGGAGGGCAGCAGCTCGTAGTGATCGTGCGACGCCGTGAACGTCCCCCACCCCTGGGTGAGCGATCGCAGGTCGATGGCGTAGCGCATGATCTCCGACGTCGGCACGAGGGCGGTGACCATCTGCCTGCCGGAGGCCGCCACCTCGGTCCCCTGCACCTGGCCTCGCCGCGACGAGAGGTCGCCCATCACGTCACCCTGGTACTCGGGAGGCACGGTGACGACGACCCGCGAGATCGGCTCGAGGAGCACGGGGTTCGCCTTGCGCATGGCCTCTCGGAAGCCGAGGCGGCCTGCCATCTTGAAGCTCATCTCGGATGAGTCGACCGAGTGGTACTTCCCGTCCACGCAGTAGACCCGAACGTCGACGACCGGGTACCCGAAGATCCCTCCGCTCCCCATCGTCTCCCGAATACCGTGCTCGACGGCGGGGATGAACTGGCGGGGGATCGATCCTCCCTTGATGGCGTCGACGAACTCGAAGCCCTCGCCACGGGCCAGCGGCTCGACGCGCAGGATCGCAACGCCGAACTGGCCGCGACCGCCCGATTGCTTCTTGTACTTGCCCTCGGCTTCCGAGGGCGTCGTGATCGTCTCGCGGTAAGGGACCCTCACCTCGTGCTGATCGACCTCGACACCGAACTTGCGGCGCAGCTTCTCGAGCGTGATCGTCAGGTGAGTCTCACCCATGCCTCGCAGCACCGTCTGGCGGGTCTCTTCGCTCCGTTCGACGATGAGCGCCGGGTCCTCGGCCTGGAGACGTCGCAGGGAGTTCGCCAGCTTGTCCTCGTCCGCCGTCGTCGATGCGCTGATGGCGATCGAGAGGACCGGAACGGGCCGGGCGATGGCCGTGACCTTCACGGGCTTGTTCTTCGGAGTGAGCGTGTCACCGGTGGCGGTGTCGGTGAGCTTGGAGACCGCTCCGATGTCGCCCGCCTGCAGCTCGGGGAGCAGCTCGCTCTCCTTCCCGATGACATACCCGATCTTGGCGAGGCGCTCATCGGCGCCGGAGCGGCCGTTGTGGAGGACCGACTCGGGCTTGATCGTCCCCGACAGCACCTTGAAGAGAGAGATCTGGCCGACGTATGGATCGGAGATCGTCTTGAAGATGAACGCCAGCGGGTCGCCGCTCGGTGTGCCGTCGATCGTGACGGTCTCGCCTCCTGCCTCGACGATCACCTGGTTTCGGCGGGCAGGCGAAGGGCCGATCTCGACGATGAAGCTGGCGAGCCGGTCGACCGCGATCGGGCCGGCGGCCGAGCCGCAGACCACGGGGAAGACCGTTGCTTCCGCCACCCCGACGGCCATTGTCTTCTCGAGCTCCTCGACGGACGGGATCTCGCCTTCCAGGTAGCGCTCCAGGAGCATGTCGTCTGCGACGACGATGCCCTCGACGAGGTTGTCGTGGACCTCGTGCTCGCGCTGTTCGAGCTCCTCGGGGATCGCGGCCTCCTCGGCCTTGCCGGAGTCGTACACGTACGCCCTGTTGGTGAAGAGGTCGGCGACTCCGTGGAACGACGACTCGGAGCCGAGCGGCAGCTCGAGCGGGGCGATCCCGGCCCCGAACCGCGATCGAAGCTGCTCGAGCGTCCGGTCGAAGGAGGCGCGTTCCTTGTCGAGCTTGTTGATGAAGATCATGCGCGGAACGCCGAGCTGCTCGGCGATACGCCAGATGGCGTCGGTCTGCACCTCGACGCCCTCGACGGCGCTCACCACGAAGACGGCCAAGTCGACCACTCTGAGCGCGGCGTGGACGTCGCCGATGAAATCGGCGTAGCCGGGGGTGTCGATCAGGTTGATCTTGTGGTCGTGCCACTCGACCGGGGCCATGGAGAGGGCGAGTGACATCCCTCTGGCGTGCTCCTCGGGGTCGTAGTCCATCACGGTGTTCCCGTCCTCGACCCGGCCGAGCCGTTGCAGCGCACCGGCGCGATACAGCATCGCCTCGGCGAGCGTCGTCTTGCCCGACCCGTTGTGGCCGACGAGGGCGACGTTGCGGATCATCTCAGGCGGGTACACCTTCACGGGGGAAGACCTCCGGGCGCTCGGTTGGGAAGGCGCCAGGATAGAGGGGCGCCGAACCGGGTGTTTCGCTCGGCGATTGGCTTCGAGCTACCAGGAGTGTCGCCGGTCCGACCAAGTGGGGGTCGTATCGTTCGGGAAGTGTTGACGAGAGCGACCGGCGGAACGCACCCCCGTGGCCGCCCGGCGGCCTCTCGATCCGAGCCGAGCTCGACCATTGAACGAAAGGACGTCCGGATCATGGAACTGGGAATGGTCGGTCTCGGACGAATGGGGACCAACCTCGTCCGCCGGTTGCTGCGTGGCGGGCACCAAACTCCTTCTACCAGGACGACTTGCGGCGCTCGGCGGAGCTCTCCGAACGTGGCATCCGCCTGGTCGACGTGGGGACGAGTGGCGGCGTGTTCGGTCTCGAACGAGGATTCTGTCTCATGATCGGAGGCGAAGCCGTGGCCGTCGCCCATCTCGATCCGGTGTTCCGGACGCTCGCTCCCGGGATGGCGAAGGCGGCACGGACCCCCGGGCGCAGCGGAGAGCCGAGCCCGGCCGAGCACGGCTACCTCCATTGCGGTCCGAGTGGCGCCGGTCACTTCACGAAGATGGTCCACAACGGCGTCGAGTACGGCCTGATGGCGGCCTATGCGGAAGGACTCAACATCCTCAAGCATGCCGGGATCGGCTCGGTCGATGTGATCGCCGACGCCGAGATTGGTCCTCTGCAGAACCCGGCAGCTGCCCTCTTTGGTCGCTTCGACAGTCGCGGCCGCGACGAGTTCGCCAACCAGGTGCTCTCCGCCATGCGCAAGCAGTTCGGCGGGCATGACGAGAAGGCGGAACCTCGATGAGGGAGCCCGCCAACGCCCTGGTTCTGTTCGGGATCAGTGGAGATCTCGCCCGGAGGAAGCTCTTCTCCGCCCTCTACGAGTTGACCGCAAGTGGCCAGCTCGACATGCCGGTGGTGGGGGTGGCGGCGAGTGACTGGGACGATGTCGTGCTCAGAGAGCACGCCCGGTCGGCGTTGATCGAAGCGGGGGAGACGGTCGACGAAGAGGTGTTCGGCCGCCTCGCCGACAACCTGTGCTACGTCG
Organism: Acidimicrobiia bacterium; assembly: GCA_036396535.1. Lineage (NCBI taxonomy): Bacteria > Bacillati > Actinomycetota > Acidimicrobiia > Acidimicrobiia bacterium. Next base: position 56,861 of record DASWKR010000003.1, read on the forward strand.
GAGGCGACTATCGGGAGACCTCGACCTACGCAGCCATGTCGAAGCGACTCAGGGGGGGCGACCACCCCGTCTTCTACCTGGCCATCCCGCCCGACCTGTTCGACGACGTCGTGGAGGGGTTGGCGTCGGCCGGGCTCAACCGGCGGGGGCGGCTCGTGCTGGAGAAGCCTTTCGGCCGGGACACTGCATCGGCGGCCGAGCTCAACGAGATCATCCACCGGCACTTCCCCGAGGAACAGGTCTACCGAATCGACCACTTCCTCGGCAAGGACGCCATCCAGAACCTCATGATCTTCCGGTTCTCGAACACCATCCTCGAGCCGATCTGGAACCGTCACTACGTGGGCGGGGTGCAGATCACGTTGGCCGAGGACTTCGGGGTGGAAGGGCGCGGCTCGTTCTACGACCAGGTCGGTGCGTTGCGAGATGTTGTCCAGAATCATCTGCTCCAAGTGGTCTCACTGCTGGCGATGGAGCCGCCGGTATCCGATCGTCCCGACGCGCTCAGGGACGAGCGGGTGAAGGTGCTCAGCGCGGTGAGGGCGATCTCGCCCATCGACCTGATTCGCGGCCAATACGATGGGTATCTCGCCGAGCCGGGGGTGTCGGCCGGCTCGGACACGGAGACCTTTGCCGCGCTCCGCTTGGAGATCGACTCGTGGCGCTGGGCGGGTGTCCCCTGGACCATCAGGGCCGGCAAGGGCCTGGCCAGGACGGTGACCGAAGCGGTGATCGAGTTTCAGCGGCCCCCCAGGCCGTTGTTCGCCGGCGGCGAGAGTCTGCCGGGCCCGAACCGGCTCACCTTCCGCACCAAGCCGGACGAGGAGATCAGCCTGTCGATGCAGGCCAAGGTACCGGGACCTGAGATGGTGAGCGGTCCCGTCGAACTTCACCTCCAACACGATCGCGTCCCCGGGCGCGACGCCTACGACCGACTCATCGGCGACGCCCTCCGGGGCGACGCCAGCCTGTTCGCACGTCAAGACGGTGTGGCCGAGGCGTGGCGGATAGTGGAGGACGTGCTCACCGACCGGTCTCCGGTCGTCCCATACGACCGCGGAAGCTGGGGCCCGGCTGCAGCCGACAAAGTGCTCGGGTCGGACGCCGGCTGGATCACCCGATGAGCGGGCATGACGTGCTTTTGGTCCGCCACGGGCAGACCGAATGGAGCATCTCGGGACGGCACACCGGACGTACCGACGTCCCGCTCACCGAGTTCGGACGCCGCCAAGCCGAGGCGCTGGCGGCCATGATCGGGGTTGCTCCCGACGCTCGGATCCTGTCGAGCCCGTTGTCCAGGGCATGGGAGACGATGGAACGGGCCGG